>DAOVBS010000053.1 GCA_030670425.1 Chloroflexota bacterium
GGGAGGTCCAACAGGATCACAATGTCGGGCTTCAGGTTCTGTGTTGCCAGGCTATTTACAGTCTCTATCGTATCCAGAGTGAGTCCTCGTCCGTAGCCCTGATAGGCGAGAGTGGAGTGGCTGAAACGGTCACAGACCACAGTCTTGCCTTCCTCCAGGGCAGGGCGGATCACTTCGGCTAGCAGTTGGGCTCTGGAGGCGACAAAGAGGAGCAACTCGGCCTCGGGCGAAATGGAGATCTGGCGCACCCGTTTGAGCGATTTCCTTATCTCGGTACCCAGGCTGGTGCCTCCTGGCTCGCGAGTAAGGACTGCTGGAATACCCTGCTGGCCCAGCTTGCTCCACAGAATGCGCGCCTGAGTGCTTTTCCCGCAGCCCTCTCCACCTTCAAATGTAATAAACAGGCCCAATGGACTACCTATATCCTCCCATTGTGGCGCCATCCCCTTTCGTCCGGGTACGGTTGCTGAGGCTGCGGTCATGTTGCCTGGCTAGGAGTTGCTGCAGGTGGTGGACGTAGGCAGACCGGGAAGCAGCGGGGTAGATTGTATCCAGGCATTGCCTCATTTGAGCGGCGTCGTTGACCTTGAGCACATAGATTGGTATCCTGAGCGATTCGGCATCTCTGATCTTCTGAGACTTGCGGCGGTAGTAGCTTCGTGTGGTGAGGAAGATATCGGCTTGCCCAAGGTCGGCAGCGAATCTCAAGTTCGTCTGCTCCTGCCTGGCAACCTGTTCTAGACGCGAGCGGTTGACGCCGAAAAGGTAGAATCTCAACGCTTGCTTCTGTGTGTCCTTCGCCTCGTTCAAGACAACGGTGTGGTTGCTTTCTGACATCGGTGGAGACACTGCTCCCTGCTTTCTTATCTCCCCGGTCTCATCCATCCAGCGAAGCTCGGCCTGGACCGGTTGCTGATGCAAGGCGGCGTCTACGGCATCAAGCACATTGGGATGAACGGTTACCTTGTAGTAGTCCATTAACTCAACTATGACATCGAAGGTGGGTGGCGCCTTGCGCTCGAGGACAGATTTCTGCGTGTGCCGCCGCCTGGCTTCTATATCACCCAGAGTAACCGTCTGAATGCCACCAACGAGATCCGACAGCGTGGGGTTCATTATAAGATTAGCCAGAGTGTTCCCGTGGGCTGTGCCTATCAGTTGTACCCCGCGCTCCGCGATAGTCCGAGCTGCCTGTGCTTCGAGTTCAGTGCCTATTTCATCGATGATGATGACCTCAGGCATGTGGTTCTCTACTGCTTCAATCATTACCGCGTGCTGCATGGCGGGGGCAGCCACCTGCATTCGGCGTGCGTGCCCGATGGCGGGATGAGGGATGTCACCATCTCCGGCAATCTCATTGGAGGTATCGATGACGATGACACGTTTCTTGAGATCGTCAGCTATCACCCGAGCCACTTCCCGCAGCATTGTTGTCTTGCCCACGCCTGGCCGACCCAGTAGCAAGATGTTCTTATCCGATTCAACCAGATCCTGAATCATTCCCACCGTGCCAAATACGGCTCTACCGACGCGGCAAGTCAGGCCAATAATGCGCCCATTTCTATTGCGTACGGTTGAGATGCGGTGAAGAGTCCGTTCGATTCCAGCACGGTTGTCGCCAGTGACTTCGCCGATGCGTGACACTACATAGTCGATGTCAGACCGATCAACTTCTTTCGAGCTGAGTATCAGTTCCCCGTGGGGGAAGCGGGCTTCAGGAGGACGTCCTAGATCCAGGACTATCTCGAGTAGCTCGGTGCAATTGGACTGGAGGTAGAGGGGCTCACGGATATGAGGTGGCAGAACATCAAGCAAGGCAGGCAGCTCATCGGTGATCAGCTTTTGCAAGGGTACCTTTTACCAGCCCCTGGTGGCCAACAGCTCTTGCTGGGGTATGTCTTTGATATCCAGACCAGGCATAGCCGCTCCCAACCCCTTGGATACCTCGGCAATGATGGACGGGTCTTGATAATGAGTGGTCGCTTTGACAATGGCCTGTGCTCTGGCAGGAGGGTCGCTGGACTTGAATACGCCCGAGCCGACAAAAACGCCATCAGCACCCAGTTGCATCATGAGAGCGGCATCAGCGGGCGTGGCCACACCACCAGCGGCGAAGTTCACTACAGGCAAGTTCCCCGCCCTGTGTACTTGCAACACCAACTCGAGAGGGGCACCAAGGGCCTTCGCCTCTGCCGCCAACTCCTCTTCGGGCAGGACCTGGACCTTGCGAATACCATCTTGCACCGCCCGCATATGCCTCACGGCTTCAACGATGTTTCCCGTGCCGGCCTCACCCTTTGTTCTAATCATGGCCGCCCCTTCGCTGATTCGACGTAACGCTTCGCCCAGGTCGCGGCAACCACAGACAAAGGGCATCTTGAAATCGTGTTTCCAAACGTGGTGGCTTTCATCGGCAGGGGTGAGTACCTCGGATTCGTCGATGAAGTCGATGCCCAGCGCCTCCAGCACTTGGGCTTCGACGAAGTGTCCAATACGGCATTTCGCCATCACTGGTATGGTCACGGTATCCATTATGGCTACAATTACTGACGGGTCAGCCATGCGAGCCACCCCACCGGCGGCACGAATATCGGATGGTACTCGCTCCAGCGCCATGACCGCGCAAGCACCGGCGTCTTGGGCGATTCTGGCTTGCTCCGGGGTTACCACGTCCATAATGACCCCGCCTTTCAGCATCTGAGCAAGTCCGGTCTTCGTCTTGAAGGTGCCTTTTTCCATAGCAATTACATTATAGGTCACATGTGAGACAGAAATCAAAGTGAGAAGGCCTAAGGCCCACTCTTGATCTCCTCGATTTCCTTTTTCACCACCTCTGCTTCGTCCTCCAGATTCTTCTTATAGTCCTCGAGCATGCTGAGGTATTCCTCTTTGCTCGGGCTGGGCCTTGTCTTGTGGAAGTAGGAGCCATAGGGAGGAAGCCCGAAGTAGAATCTCCAAGATCCTCTGCGCCACATCTCTGCTCACTCCTCTCCTTCGTCAGGTGGACGGTCAGGTGGACGAAGGGTACCTTCTCTACTACGATTTCTCGTTGCCGACGATGATAACGCTGACGCTGGCTCCTGCCGGTGTACCACCAAGGTTGTGCGTCAACCCAAGCGTGGGGTTCTTTATCTGACGTGGCCCAGCCTTCTGTTGAAGCTGTTTGTACACCTCGTACATCATCCTGAGCCCGCTGGCGCCGATGGGATGGCCGAAGCATTTCAGCCCGCCGTCTGTATTGACTGGCAGGTCTCCTTCCAGGGTGTAGGAACCGGCGGCGACGTCTTCAGGTGCTTTCCCCCTGGGGCTGAACTGGAGGTCTTCCATTATGACCAGTTCGGTAATAGAGAAACAGTCGTGCACCTCGGCCAAGCTTATCTCTTCGCGCGGATTCCGTATGCCTGCCTCGGCGTAGGCTGCCTTGCCCGCCCTGACGGTTTCCTCCACGTGGACCCAATCATAGGCGGGGTTCATGTAGCCCTCAAACGGGCCCACGCTGATTTGCAGAGACTTCACATAGACGGGGTCGCTTCTGAAGTTCTTCGCCAGGTCAGCGCGGGTCACAATGGCGGCGGCTGCTCCGTCGCTGACGCCGCAGCAGTCGTACAGGCCAAGCGGCCAGGCAATTATGGGAGCCTTCAGTACCTGCTCGACAGTGATCTCGTTGTGGAAGTGTGCTTTGGGGGCAAGGGAGCCGTTGTGATGATTCTTTACCGCAATCTGACCAATCACCCTCTTGCCCTCATCAGGACCCAAGCCGTATTTCTCGAAATACTTGGTTGCCATCATGGCGAAATGTCCTGGAGGACTATATGTCCTGGTCCTGTACGTATTCAGTTGCCGCCTGAATAGCTCAAAATCCGGTAGCCCGCTGTATCCCGAGTCCTTCAGTTTCTCCACTCCGAGGGCCAGCGCGATGTCACATGCCCCGCAAGCGACGGCGTAGCAGGCGTTTCTGAGGGCATCGGAGCCAGTGGCACAGGCATTCTCCACCCTGGTCACAGGTATATAGTCCAGCTTGAGGGGCCGGGCCAGCATCTGGCCGGTGACGTCCGTGACATAGGTTCCTACCCATGCTGCCCCTATGTCCTTGGGTTCTATGCCCGCATCTTCGTAGGCTTCGTAGGCAGCGTCGATAATCATGTCGTCGGTGCTCTTGTCCCAGTTTTCTCCGAATTTGGTACAACCCATCCCGATTATGGCGACCTTATCTCTAATGCTTTCCATTTCTCTCTTCCTCGCGTTTCCCTTACTTGGGTTATCTTGACGGCCGACATTTCCACCAGTAGGTGTAGAAGCCGCCTATGTACCTGAGTTGCCTGAAGGTCATCTCCACCGGCATGCCTATCTTGACTTCTGCGGGATCCCGGTCGGTCATGTCACACGTTATCCTGCCCCCCTCGGGGAAGTCAACTGCCGCTATGGTATTCGGGGGGTCGGCGCTGATGCCAAGGTTGTCATGGCTGAACGTAGCTACCGTTCCCACCCTGTCTGCGAAGGAGTACTCCTCGAACTGGTCTCTCGCTCCGCATATCATGCATACCCGCTGAGCTGGATACTGGGCGGTGCCGCATTTCTTGCACTTAACGCCGCGCAGCATCAGTCCGCTGACGTTGTCCCTCCAGAGGGCCACCGGCGAAGGTTGCTCCATCGGGGCGGTTGCTGGAGGCTCGACTTGGACAAGACCGCGCCAGCGAAGGTATCTCTGGTAGGTGGGGATCATCAATTTCGTGTCCAGGTAGTCCCTGACGGTCCGTTTTGGCTTGATTCTCTCTATTTCTTCCCCAATGCTCACGACCATGACATCGGCTCCGTTGCCGTAGCTGGCAAGAAGCAGCCTGTCCCCCGCTTTGGCGTTCTCCAGGGCGGCTACCAGCGATATGAGGGGTTGGGCTGTGCCAGTGTCCCCAATTTCGGAATAAAAGGTGTCTTGCACCTGAGTCTCCATGTCGAATCCCAGCTTTCTGGCCACCGCGGCTAGCTGGCGCGAGTCAGGGGCATAGAGCACTGCCTTGCTGAAGTCTTTGGGACTCAAGCCGCATTTCTTCAGAGCGGCTGAGACTGCCTCCGGAAGCACTCTGCCGTGACCA
>DAOVBS010000074.1 GCA_030670425.1 Chloroflexota bacterium
GGGAAGTCCAGCGGAGGTGGTGGAGGCAGGAAGCAGAGTAGAAGTGATGGGGGCAGGGGGCACGGTGGGAGAAGTGGGGGCAGGGGGCACGGTGGGAGTAGTGTGCGCGGGAAGTGTGGGAGAGGTGTAGACAGGGGGCACGGTGGGAGTGGTGGGGACAGGAGGCACCGCAGAGGTGGGGGGCAGCGGCTGGCCTTGGCGCAGGGGCATATTGAGAATTGTCGAAATCACCTTTTGCTCTATCTCACCGGCACACAATATGGTCGCCTGGGACTGATCCCCGCCCAGCTCGATGAGCATGGGCAGCAGCAAGGCCTCCTGCTCACCGGCGTCCAGCATGCTTGCCAGATAGTCGAGCTCTTTTCTCTTGATGAGCTGTGTGCTGCCGTCGTGGCACAGCAGGTGAGGGTACTCCTCACGCAGGAGGACGGCCAGCGTCTTCTGACTTCGAGGCAGGCCGGCGTTTACTATCCTTAGCTCCCCGCTCAAGTAGCCCTGGAGCATCTTTTCGTAGCGGGATTGCCCCTCGTCTCCAGAGTATTGCGCCGGCATAGGGCTATTCCTTTCTGGCGAGCAGCACCTTCACCCGTTTCAAGCGCCCCTTCTCCTCTCTGTCCCTTTCCTCGAATTTCATGGCCAAATAGTGTATGGTCGCCTGCAAGCTGGGGATGATGATATATTCCAAGGCGTTGGTGATCCTCTTTGTCCGGTTTATTTCCATTCCCAGCAGCTCCAGGCCCCTCTGGAGTTCAGCCAGCTCGACGATGGCGTTGAGGGATTTCCGGGCTAGCTGTGCGCCGTGATCCACGCAGGAAGAAGTCTCAAGCAGACTGTACCCCCTCATTGACTTTGCCGGCTCCTTGAACTCGAGAGCGGGAATCCTCACACCGGCTACGTTTCTCAGGCCGGTGGTGACTGCTACATCGGCTTTGCTGGCCAGAAGCTCCTTTTCCAGCGCCACGTAGCCATGGTACCCGGCAGCAATTGACAACGCCCGGTACATCTGAGACATCGCATCAAGCAAATTCCTCTTGGCTTCCACCGTCTCTTTGGCTGTCTGCAGGAACTCCATGGTCAGAATAGAGAGCCTGTCCTTGACTATCTTCTGCACCCTCTGAGCCAGGGAAAGCCTTCGCTTCAGCTTTACCAGCTCTATCTTCGTCGGTCTTACTCTGATCAGTTGTGGCATTGGTGGACTACTCAGCTTTGCCAGCGGCGCTTTCGCAGTACTTCGGATGGTACTTCTTGATGAAATCCTCTTTGATTAGCTTGAGGTCTTCTTCGGGCAGTACCGAAAAGAGTTTCCAGCCGATGCCCAGGGTGTCCTCCACCTTTCGTTTCTCCTGTTCGCCCTGGGAAATGAAGTTCCTCTCGATATCGTCCGCATTGGACAGGTACAGTCTGTCCCTGTCACCCAGCGCCTCTGCGCCTATGATGGTGGAGATCTCGCGGAGGTAGCATCCTTCAGCGTACGAAGCGTACAACTGCATGAAGACGTTGTTGTGGTCTTCCCTGGTCTTGCCCGGCCCGATTCCCTCCTTCATCATACGTGAGAGAGAGAGGAAGACGTCTATGGGAGGGTAGACTCCCTTTCTATCCAGATTCCGGGAAAGGACAATCTGTCCTTCGGTGATGTAGCCGGTGAGGTCGGCTATGGGGTGGGTGATATCATCGTCAGGCATTGTCAGTATGGGCATAATGGTGATCGACCCTTCCTTGCCGATGATCCTGCCAGCTCTCTCATACATTGTGGCCAGGTCGGTGTACATATAGCCCGGATATCCCCTTCTCGATGGTATCTCCTCGCGCATGGCGGAGAGCTCACGCAGCGCTTCGCAGTAGTTGGTCATGTCGGTGAGTATAACCAGGACGTGCATATCCTGCTGCCAGGCCAGATATTCGGCTGCTGTCAGGGCCAGCCTTGGTGTTGATATCCGCTCGATAACAGGGTCCGAGGCAGTGTTGATGAAAGCGACGGCTCTCTCCAGTGCTCCAGTTCTTTCGAGGTTTCTGATGAAGAAAGAGGCATCGTCATAGCTGATGCCAATGGCACCGAAGACTATGGCGAATTTCTCCTCCTTTCCTTTGACGGCGGCCTGTCTGACTATCTGGGCGGCGATGCGGTTGTGCGGCAGCCCTGACCCGCTGAAGATGGGTAGCTTTTGTCCTCTGACCAGAACGTTCAGGCCATCGATGGCTGATATGCCCGTCTCGATAAACTCGGCCGGGGGCTGACGAGTTGCCGGGTTAATAGGGTCGCCGTTGATGTCGAGGTACTCCTCGGGGATGAGCGGTGGGCCTCCATCTATGGGTTTGCCCATCCCATTGAATATCCTGCCCAGGATATCAACGGATACCGGCAGTTTCAGTGTTTCGCCCTTGCACCTTATCTTGCTGCCCTTGAGGTCTATCTCGCTCACCCCGCCAAACACCTGAACGATGGTTGCCTCTTCGCTGATATCTATGGCCTGACCGGGCTTTATCTCACCGTTGCTGAGCTCGACATCGACTATTTCATTGAATTTCGTGCCTGGAATGCTTTCGGCTACCAGCAAAGACCCTTTAGCTTTGCTTATTGCTCTGCCTTCTCTAATATAGAGCGAAGATAGATCCATGGACTTCCTCCTTATCTACGTCAACGCTGGCTGAGATGCTCATGAGGCTCGCTTGCGGGCCACCAGACTCTCTTCCATTTCTGCCCACAGTTCTTTGGACCTCTGCTCGAAGTCCTCATTCGTTATGTCCTTCATCCTGGAGATCCTGTACACCATGGGAGAGGTGCGGATGGCCTCGTAGCCTGCGCCCGAGTTCAGCATCTCCTGGGCCAGATCATAGAACTTCGCTATGGTCTTGAACATGAGGCCCGCCTTTCCTGGCGTGCAGTAGGTGTCGACTTCATTGTAAGCACTCTGCTGAAGGAAGTCCTCGCGTATCATCCTGGCGGTCAGCAGCAACAACTTGTCGCCTTCAGGCAAGGCCTCAGGACCGACAAGCCTTACTATCTCCTCCAGTTCGGCCTCTTGCTGCAATATCTTCAGGGCGGTAGCTCTGGTATTCTCCCATCCCGGGTCGAACTTGTTCCACCAATCCTTGACTGCACCTACATACAGGCTGTAGCTGGTCAGCCAGCTTATGGCGGGGAAGTGCCTCTTATTTGCCAGGGAAACGTCAAGGGAGAACAGCGCATCCACTATCCTCAAGGTATTCTGAGTCACCGGTTCACTGAAATCAGCTCCCGGGGGGCTGACAGCCCCAGCCACGGTGACCGAGCCTCTCCTGGGGGGATTGCCCAGGCAGTCAACCATACCGGCTCTTTCGTAGAAGGAGGAGAGCCGCGAGCCCAGGTACGAAGGGAAACCCTCCTCTCCCGGCATTTCTTCAAGCCTGCCTCCCATCTCCCTCATAGCCTCGGCCCATCTTGAGGTGGAATCTGCTACCAGCAGAACGTCATAGCCCATATCTCTGAAGTACTCTGCCATGGTAACACCAACGAAGATGCTGGCCTCCCTGGCCACAACAGGCATATTGGAGGTGTTGGCTATGAATATCTCTTTCTCCTGTAGCAATCTGCCGGTTTTTGGCTCTTTGAGCTGTCTGAAGCTATAGAGGACGTCGGCCATCTCGTTGCCTCTTTCACCGCAGCCCACGTAGATATTAAGATTGGTCTCGGCCCATCTGGCCAACTGCTGCAGAGCCACGGTCTTCCCGGTGCCGAAGCCTCCCGGTATGGCCGCCTTGCCGCCAAGGGCCAGAGGGAACATGTAGTCGAGGATGCGCATACCGGTGGTGAGCAATCCCGAAGGATCCTG
>DAOVBS010000083.1 GCA_030670425.1 Chloroflexota bacterium
TGGGCATTCTTGTCGGTCTGCCCGGCGTAGAGTCCCTTAATCTCTGACATCAGCTTGGTTATTATCCACAGGTCGCTCTTGGCCTCGCCAGGAGGATCGATCCCCTTGTAGCGCCACTGATTCCAGCGGCCGCTGTTGTTAACGCTGCCCTCTTTCTCCAGTGAGGCTGCCGCAGGCAGGAGAAACACCTCGGTCTCGCAGTCCGCCAGTTGCCATACCGCTGCCGTCTCCGTCTCCCACAGGTCAATCACCACCAACCAGTCCAGCTTTCTCAGGCTCTGGCGTGCTGCTCCGCTGTTTGGTGAGCTCACCGCTGGATTGATTCCCCAGCAGATGAGTCCCTTTATCGTCCCGTCGTCTATCGCCTTGAAAAGCGACTGCCAATCATAGCTGCCGGCCCTCTTGGGCAGGTAGCTGTAGCTGGTGTTGTGGTCCGTGTCGCCATACCATGCCTTGAGGATACTGGCGAAACGACCCTTGGTTCCGCCATAGTCGGCAAAGGCCTGTTCATTGCTGTTGGGCATTCGAACACTGCCTCCGCCAGGCCCCCAGTGATTGACCAGGCCCTGCAGAGTGCAGCCCAGACCATTTACTGCCCCGGTGATGCCGTCCAGTCCGCCGCCAGCCACTCCCAAATTCCCCAGGAGAAGCTGCAATATGCCAAAGGTCCGAACTGTCTGGGTGCCGGTACTCCGCTGACAGGCACTGGAGGAGAACACGATGGCTCCCGCCTTACCCGTCTTCCCGGTAGCGGCATAAGTCTGGCAAATCTGCTGGAACGTGGCCTTGTCCGTGCCGGTAATCTCCACTACTTTGTCATCGGTGTAGCGGGCGAAGTGCTTCTTCAGGAGCTGGAAGACGCAGTTGTGGTCTTGCAGGGTCTTGTCCATCTTGATGGCGCCTGAACCGTCCAGTTGATACTGCCATGTCGACTTGTCATATTTGCTGCCATCCCATCCCGAGAACAGCCCATCCAGCGTATCTGCCGGCCCAGTGAAAGCAGGATTGATGAGGAAAGCGGCGTTGCTGTACTCCTTCACGTACTCCATGTTGTAGTTCCCCGGACTGGCTTCCATATCATCGAGGACATACCTTATGATGCCGCCGACAAAGGCAACGTCGGTGCCGGGCCTCACCGCGGCATACAGGTCCGCCTTGGCCGAGGTGCGGGTATAGCGAGGATCGACATGAATAAGCTTGGCACCCTTTTCCATGGCACGGGTCATCCATTTGAAGGCAATGGGGAAGGACTCAGCCGCGTTGCCGCCAATGACCAGGAAGCAGTCGCTATTTGCCAGGTCTATCCAGTGATTTGACATCGGCCCTCTGCCGACCGTTTCTATGTCGGCAGCCACCGCCCCTGAGACGCATATGCGCGCTTCATTCTCGATATAGACCAGGCCCAGGGCACGCATCATCTTGCTGTAGAGATATGCCTCTTCGCTATTGGGGAATACGCTACCCAATGAGGCGATGGACTCGGTGCGATTGACAATGTTGTTGCTGCTGTCCACTTCCACAAGACCGCTGTCCCTCGTCTCTTTTATCTTAGAGGCAATAGCTGTCAGAGCATCATCCCAGCTCGTATCCGCCCAGGTTGTGGCCCCGGGGGCACGGTGCTTGACTGTGGTCAAACGAGATTCGCAGTTGGCACACTGGGATATTGAAGCACCCTTGGGGCACAGAGAACCCTCGTTAATGGGAGAATCGGGGTCACCCTCGATGCCTATGATCTTTCCATCCTCCACGGCCATGATGATGCCGCATCCCACTCCGCAATAGGGACAAATGGTGATTTTCTCTCCGATCTTCTTGTGCAGCGGGATGCTGGATGTTGCGGAGGCGGAGGCGAAAAGCTTGGTGGGCCTACTCAATCCCTTAAAGAGAATCAGTCCACCGGCACCAGCCCCTGACAGCTTGAGGAAATCTCTTCGGCTAACATCCAATGCTCTGTTCCTCCTTTCGAACTAACCTGCATACCAGTCTCTAAGATTCCGTCTCGGGTTTGTTTTGTGGTAAAATGAGTAGTAAGACGGCTCGTCGGGGATTATACCTTATGGGGGTATGGTATGGCAACCCCCGAAGCGAATTCACCATGGAGGGTGTCATGGCTCAAGAAAGGGTATCGCAAGAGTTGCTACTCAAGCGCTTGAAAAGGATTGAAGGACAGGTGCGAGGTATTCAGAAGATGATAGCTGATGGCCGCGACTGTGAGAGCCTCATAACCCAGTTGGCGGCTGTACGGTCTGCCATTGATAGCGCTGGAGCTTTGGTGCTAAGCAACTACATGAGGCTTTGCTTTCCCGGGGGAACTAGAGCTGAGGAGAGCAACATCGAGTCCTTGGCTCGTGCTGTATCTATATGGGGCAGGGTGCATGTCGGCGATAGCGACCGTTAGACTACACAATCGCTCTTGCACATTCACATTGATTGGAAACGCTTGTCATACAGGGCACTTGTTTGCCCCAAGCCCTCAACATTCCACCTCTCCTAAGAGGGATATCCGTTTGCTGCTTTAGGCGAGTGATGCTGTGTTTCAGTTGCTCCTATTCCAGGGAAGAAGCCCTGCAGTTGCACCTTGTGTACATATCTTCAGATGCAGCTCCCGCGGGCTGCAGCGGTGTCAAAACGTGCAAATAGTTCTTGAAGCTCATGTTTACCCGTCCTTATCCGCGCGTCTCTCGGCAGGGGTTTTGTGTGCCACGATGACTATGAAGCCAGCATCGGTGGAAAAGCCTTCCTGTGGTGATTCCAGTTCCTTTACCTCATTTGGCCTCTGAAAGAGGGTTGACATAACCTTCTCGATAGCGAAGCCAGTATGCTCCAAAAACTCCGCTATCTCCTGATAGCTGTAGAATGTGGCGTGCTTATAGAAGCGATGTTCCTCCTGCTTCTTCCTCTGGTAGTATTGGCCCCAGGGGGTTTCCCGCAACACCAGGCCAAGTACAGTCTTGCCTCCTGGTTTCAGTATACGGTAGGATTCTTTGAGCACAGCCAACGGTGAGTCGACAAAGCAGAGGGTAACGATCAAAAACACAGTGCCGAAGGTTTCCTTATCGAAGAACTGTTCCTCCCCTCTGGCCAGAAACCCAGTTACTCCTCGCCTCTTCGCCATTTCCAGGAGGTTAATCGATGGGTCTAGCCCGGTCTCTATCCCTAGAGCCTGGGCAAAGCGGCCACTGCCAACCCCCACCTCAAGCCATGGTTTCGGCAGAAGGGGCAGGATCTCCTGAAAGGCTTTAACCTCTATAGCAAAAATGAGTTTGCCTTCGCCGTCGAACCACGCATCATACGCCGAAGCGAGGGAATCAAAGTCCACTATGGTGCGTTTCTTCGAAGGCCCAATGGTCAACTACCCAATTCCAGCCTCTCTTATGATTTCTGGCACAAGCTCGTCCCATCCCAGAGGCATAATGTGGACTCCCTGACATAATGGTACCACTTGCCGGATAATCCGGGCCGTAATTTCCACTGACTTTTTCTTGCGGTCTTCCTTTGGTGTGTCTGCCATCTCCTGGATGATA
>DAOVBS010000026.1 GCA_030670425.1 Chloroflexota bacterium
GTAGTCATAACTGGAGTTGGAGCGGTTACGCCACTAGGCATGGGTGCTGAGAAATCCTGGCAGGCCCTGTGCCAGGGAAAGTCAGGAGTCGGCAGGATTACTCGCTTCGATGCCTCGGATTTCGGCACGCAAATAGCCGCAGAAGTACACGACTTCAATCCCACGGATTTCCTGGACAAGAAAAGGATAAGAAGAACCGACCTGTTCGCCCAGTATGCCGTTGCTGCTATGCGAATGGCAGTTGACGATTCTGGCCTGACTATCGATGGGAAGAACGAGCACCGCGTAGGCGTGATAATAGGCTCAGGCGTCGGAGGAATAGGCACATTGTGCAGCAATATCACCACCCTCATGGAAGGGAAAATGGAGGCCGTTTCACGCTTCCTCGTCTCAATGTTCATACCAAGTGCAGGGGCAAACGAGATCAGTGTTGCTCTAGGCGCCAAAGGGCCTAGCAGAAGCATAAGCACTGCTTGTGCCACAGGCGGCCATGCCATAGGTGATGCCTGCAGGCTCATCCAGCACGGCGACGCCGATGCGATGATAGCGGGAGCAGCAGAAGCCAGTATTGTGCCCATATTTGTCTGGAGCATTTCCGCGTTGGGAGCCTCATCTAGGAGAAACGACGAACCCGAAAAGGCAAGCCGTCCCTTTGACAAGAATCGGGACGGCTTTGTCACCGGAGAAGGGGCAGGGGTAGTGGTCTTAGAAGAACTTGAGATGGCTAAAAGAAGGAGGGCCAATATCTACGGCGAGGTGGTCGGCTTTGGCTCCAATATCGATGCTTACCATGCAACCAAGCCTGATTACAGGAGCCAGGCTCGATGCATACAATTGGCCTTGGCTGACGCCGCCATTTCGCCCAGTCAAGTCGACTACATAAACGCCCATGGTACGGCTACTCAGCTCAACGACTCATCTGAAACCAAGGCCATAAAGCTAACTTTGGGTAAACACAGTAACAGGGTGTTGATAAGCTCCAACAAGTCGATGATAGGCCATCTCTGGAGCGCCGCTGGCACGGTGGAAGTCATATTCACCCTCCTTGCCATGCGAGACAGCATTGTTCCGCCCACCATCAATTACGAAACCCCTGACCCTTTATGCGACCTGGACTACGTCCCCAACATGGCCAGGAAAGCAGAGTTGGAGTGTGCCCTTTCCAACTCCTTCGGCTTCGGCGGCATGAACTCCGTGCTTGTCTTAAAGAAGCTGCCAGCAGACTAGTGTAGATAGTGGGTCCGGTGGCTTCCCCCAGTCAAGCTGAGATGCTCTCCACACGACCGCTTGGATTCTCACTGCGTGCTGAGGCTGCCTTCCCTCGACCGCGACATTGCCCAATATGGGTGTACTGTGCTATCGTGTCAGTCACGCTGGCTCTGGGCACTTTCGACAACCCGAACAGGGCAGAGGTGAGAGAGCATCGTGGCGCTACTTGCTAGCCTTTAAGAGAGTCGAGGGAGGCATATTGAATTCATTGGAAAAGAAATGGCAACGCTGGTTTCCCGAAAGCGCAGGTAGTGAACGCACACCCACTGCTCAAGTTGGCCGAGGGATATCCAAGAGGTTCTTGATACCGGCAGTGATCCTGGCCCTGTTTGTCCTCTTGAGCGTAGCCAAGGGGATATACACCGAATGGCTCTGGTTCAACAGCCTGGGCTATGGCAGCGTATATGTTACCGTCCTCAAAGCTAAAGTCCTCACTTTCTTCTCTGCGGCGGCCGTATTCTGCATCTTGTTCCTGGGGAATCTGGCGTTGGCCACGCGCCTAGCGCCGAGAAAGGAGAGGCGTTCCTGGCCTTGGCCGGTGGTGAGCCGGCTACAGGCACTTTCCAAGTGGAGCATCATCTTGGGGACAGCCGCCCTGAGCCTGGTGTTCGGACTGGCAGCCCAGAGCAGTTGGGAACTTATTCTCAGGTTTATCAACCAGCAGCCCTTTGGCATAGCAGACCCGGTTTTCAATAGGGACATCGCCTTCTATGTGTTCTCGTTACCTTTCCTTAGCCTGCTCAGAGGGTGGCTGTCGGGCGTCCTGATTATCACTCTTATTGGCGTTGCCAGCGTGTACCTCTTCAGTTCATCCGATCAGCGCACCGGCTTCGGTCACTCCAAGCCAATCTTGGTACACCTCAGTCTGCTGATAGTCGCTACTCTAGGCCTTTTCGCCTGGGGCTACTGGCTCGGCATCTGGGAGCTAGTCTTCTCCAAACGCGGAGCGGTCTTTGGAGCTGGCTACACTGATATTCATGCCCAGCTTCCAGCGCAGTGGGTACTTGTGGCAACAGTACTAATCGTTGCCGGCGTAATTATCGCTTCTCTTCTCAGGCACAAGTACCGCTGGCTGGCGTACAGCCTGGTGGCATGGGTAGCGGTTGGCATTCTGGTCGGCCAGGTCTTTCCCGGCTTGGTACAACGATTCCAGGTTCAGCCCAACGAGCTCGGGTTGGAGACTCCGTACATCGAATACAACATCCAGGCGACCAGAGAAGCCTTTGCCTTGGACCGGGTTGACGAACAGTCCTTCCCTGCAGAGCCAATGCCAAGCCGCCAGGATATTGACGAAAACAACCTGACTATCAAGAACATCAGGCTCTGGGACCATCGCCCTCTGAAGGATACCTATAATCAGATACAGTCGATCCGGCTCTACTATGACTTTAATGATGTTGACGTCGATCGCTATGTTATCGACGGTGAATACCGCCAGGTTATGCTGTCAGCCCGAGAGCTATCGGCGGATAAACTGGCGAGTGAAGCCCAGACCTGGGTCAACCGCAAGCTACAGTTCACACACGGCTACGGTGTTGCCATGAGCCCGGTAAATGAGGTCAGTGCTGAGGGAGGGCTGCCTGTGCTGCTGGTGAAGGATATCCCTCCCGTCGGTGACTTCACCATAGAACGGCCTGAGATATACTTCGGCGAGAAGACGGATGACTATGTGATTGTGAAAACGGATACCCAGGAATTCGACTATCCCATGGGCGATGAGAACGTCTACACCTACTATCAGGGAACGGGAGGCGTTGGCATAGGAAGTCTCGTCCGCCGCGTGTCGTACGCCTGGCAACTTGCCGACCTCAATATCCTCATAAGTGGGGAATTGGGGGCCGAGAGCAGGGTCCTATACTATCGAAACATACGTGAGAGAGTGCACCACCTGGCGCCCTTCTTGATGCTGGACAGCGACCCATATATGGTTCTGATGGAAGGAGGGCTGTTCTGGATACAGGATGCCTATACCATCGGCGACCGATATCCCTATTCTGAGCCACTCGATAGCGGGCTAAACTACATCCGCAACAGCGTCAAAGCAGTTATTGATGCCTACAACGGCAGCGTCACTTTCTATATCTCTGACCCACAAGACCCTCTGATACGCACGTATCAGGCGATCTTCCCCGATCTCTTTGTCCCAATGGGGCAGATGCCCGAGTCTGTACGAGACCATCTCCGTTATCCCGAGAACATGTTCAATGTACAGGCCTCGGTATATCAGGGCTACCACATGCGTGACGCGCGGGTGTTCTACAACAAGGAAGACCTGTGGGCCGTACCCAGAGAGGTCTACGCCAGCCAAGAACAGCTCATGGAGCCCTATTACGTCATCATGCGCTTGCCCAATGAGGAGAAAGAGGAATTCCTGCTCATGTTGCCGTTTACCCCGGTGAACAAGAACAACACTATCGGCTGGCTTGCTGCCCGCTGCGACGGGGAGAACTACGGCACGCTGATTGCCTACCACTTTCCCAAGGAGCGCTTGGTCTATGGTCCCAGTCAGATTGAAAACCGAATCCAGCAAGATACAGTCATCACTGAACAGCTGGCGTTGTGGGGTCGGGGTGGTTCTCGAGTGATCCGCGGGAACCTCCTGGTAATTCCCCTGGGGAGCTCCAACCTTTACGTTGAGGCAGTTTTCCTCCAGGCCGAGGCTGGAGGCCTTCCAGAACTGAAGAGAGTCATAGTCGCCGCCGGCGACCGAGTAGCCATGGAGCCCACACTGAGTCAGAGCCTTCAAGCCATCTTTGGCTCCGAGGCACTTCCCACCGAAGGAGAAAGCAAACCTCCGCCTTCTGAGCCAGCAGGTGTTGACATAGCCGCCCTAGTTCTGGAAGCCCAACAACACTATGAGTCAGCTCAGCGACACCTCAGGGCAGGCGATTGGGCTGCCTACGGTAGAGAACTGGAGGCACTTAAGGCGGTGCTGGATAGATTGGAGGGCCTCGTTGCATGAATTGACGGGCCCCTGCAATGCAGCGTAGGTGCGTAGGCACTCCGCCAGGGACATTGGCTTTTTGCGCCATGCGTTGCAGGTATTCCAAAGGTACACCACAGGTGGGCACGGAGGAGCTAGGTCTATGATAAACAGCAACCTGTCCCGAATCACCTGTCTCGTCCTGGTTTCGCTGACACTGGTCGGCGCATCATGCGCCGCTGAAGCGCCGAAGAAGAAGAGCTACTCAGCACCACCACCGATAACAATTGACAGCAGCAAGCAATACGCCGCCACCATTGAAACGGAAAAGGGGGATCTCGTGCTGGAGCTGTTCGCCAGCGACGCTACGGTAACGGTTAACAACTTTGTGTTCCTCGCCCGCGAGGGGTTCTACGACAATACCACATTCCATCGCGTGGTACCCGACTTTGTAGTTCAGGGAGGAGACCCCACGGGAACCGGAACGGGTACTCCCGGTTACTACATTGATGACGAATTCAGCGAACACACCCATGTCTCCGGTGCCCTCTCAATGGCTAACTCCGGTCCCAACAGGAACGGCTGCCAGTTCTTCATTACCTACGAGGCCCGGCCCCACCTTGACGGCAAACACTCGGTGTTTGGCCAGCTAGTAGGCGGAATGGACGTTCTCCAGAAGATTGAGCAGGACGACCTCATAATACGAGTAACGATTGCGGAGAGCTAGTTCAGCTGGGCTGTACAGCCCCATCTGGAGACGCTTGATTAGCGAGGGTCCTACACAGCCCTCAGCCCGGAACCTGATTGCTGCGCACCGCGTGGTCACAGCCAAGCTCATCTTCCTCAAGCGGACAATCGAGTCAACAGCGAGCTTTGATACCTCCTCCCCAGCAGACAGAGTGCCATCAGCCACCGCAGCCGTGTCCGATTTCTCGATCTCTGCGGATGCAACACGCGATGTTGCCCGAAGGAGGAGTACGTATGTGATTCATTGCCCACAACACACGATCCACGCCGCGGCGGCTTTAACTGGCCCACCCTATGTTTCATTGACACTAGATACCCCCTAAAGTATAATCTTTCCAAGTACCAATGCGAATAAAGCTGAAGACAGAGCAACTGGACGAGTTGAAGCACCAACTTCCCTTTGAGGTGGTGTTAGAACAGGCCAGGGATGTTAGGGGTTTCCTTGAGATTCTGGGGCACCATATGCCGTGGAATGACATGGGTTTGACCAAGTTTGGTGACCCGGTGAAGAAGCCAAATCGAGTAGCTTTCTCCGTTGAGCCAACTGACGATGGCTACATTTGTGATATCCACCCCGCGTTCGCTTGCTACGTTTCCGGCATGCTGGACCATAATAAGAATTCGCACGAATAGTCCTCGCTAGGGGCCGTTAGCTCAGTTGGCAGAGCACCTGACTTTTAATCAGGGTGTCGCAGGTTCGAATCCTGTACGGCCTACCAAAGCTAGCACGAGACGAGAACCAAGTCAGATCCACTGTGCGACGCCTTGGCTCGCATTGTGGCATCAGTACAAAGAACGTAGTCCACGGAGTACTTCGAAAGTCTGAAGCGTCGGCTCGCCACATAGGTGGTGGCCGACTTCGTCTCCAGCTCTGATCAAGTCAGCGGCGAGGCCGCTTGGCTCAGTGATCTCTGGTAGCAGGATAGCCAGACAGCAGATATGCGGTACAAGAAATGACTAGACCCGACCATTGGTGCGCCTGTGTGGCTCCTATGACACGAGAGGTCTGGTTTGCCTGATAGCTCAGGCTGGTTTCAGCCGCCGATGATCTTGTCCGCAGCGCCGCAGAACCTCTGCCATTCGTTCAATTTCTCTGTCAGGATGTCGCGGCCCTTCTCGGTGAGCCGATAGCATCGTCGCCTCTGCCTTTGAGCCACCTGTTGCCATGAACTCAGGACTAATCCTTCCCTCTCCAGCCGACGCAGAGCAGAGTAAACGGTACTTCCCGTCAGCCTGAAATATCCGCTGCTCCTGCTCTCCAGTTCCTTGGCGATCTGGTATCCGTGCACGGGCAACTCACTAATGATGAACAACATCAGAGGCTCCACCACCCCTCTCAGTAGCTGATGCAGATACGACCGATACATCACCCATCAATTGTATCATCTGGAGCGCCTTGAGTCACTTCACTGTACCCGTTCACTCACCTAGGAAACTCCACGCCAAGTTTCGCCACGCAGATTGCGATGCTATAATTAGCCCTGAGGCAAGATGCTGAACAAGATTCAACGCATCCTTATTGTGCTGATCGTGGCAAGCCTGATGGTGGGCGCTTGCGCGTGTTCCACGCTCATTCCACAGCCGGCCACTCCACCCACTCCACCTCCATCCCAACCTACTAGCCAGAGTGAGTACACCGACCCCGATTGGACGTTCCCATCGGGGAACAGCCAGTCACCTCAGCCATTGCCTGACATCGCCCGGGTCGTTAATGAGGTAATGCCTTCAGTGGTGTCCGTCATGACGGAGATGGTGGCCTATGATATCTTCAACCAGGAGTACACGCAGTCGGCGGCGGGCTCCGGCGTAATCATCGACAGCGAAGGATACATCATCACCAACAACCACGTTGTCCAGAATGCTAAAGAGGTACAGGTGGAACTACTCGATGGCAGCGCTTTCCCCGCCACTATAGTAGGTTCCGATGCTTTGACCGATCTGGCAGTAATCAAGGTGACTGAGGAGGCAGGCTTGCCCTACGCGACTCTAGGCGATTCGCCACAACTGGCCGTGGGCGAGTGGGTGGTAGCCATAGGAAATGCACTGGGAGAGGGCATATCGGCAAGCCAAGGAATAGTCAGCCGCCTGGATGTATCAGTCAGCGTCAGGGGAAATACGCTGCGCGAC
>DAOVBS010000009.1 GCA_030670425.1 Chloroflexota bacterium
CTGGTGCTGGAGTTGGCTATGCCTGTCGTCTATAATGCAGGAGTATCCAATAGACAGAAAGGTGAATGATGTTTCCAGTATTCTGGCGTCGGCACGTCTCTGCAGGCAAGGTGGCAGGACTTATTGTTGGGCTGGGCAACCCAGGCAGTGCCTATGTAGATAGTCGCCACAACGTTGGCTTCCGATGTCTGGATCATCTGGCTGGACTTCATTCTGTCCGCTTTGACCGGGAAGAGTGCCAGGCTAGAACAGGCAGCGGCAACATAGCGGGCAGCAGACGGCTACTGGCCAAGCCTGAAACGTTCGTCAACCTCAGCGGCAGAGCGGTAAGTTGCCTGATGCACAAGCACCACATCTCCCCAGGCGACCTTCTGGTGATTTGCGACGACCTTGACTTGCCTGTGGGCGAGGTCCGGCTGCGTTCGCATGGTGGCTCCGGAGGGCACAAGGGCATGAAATCCATCATATCTGCCCTGGGAAGCGAGGATTTCTGTCGAATCAGGGTCGGCATCGGCCGACCTCAAAGAGAGAGGGTATCAGATGCTGGAGAGGAAATCATAGTCAATCATGTTCTTGGCGATTTCACCCGCCACGAAGAGGCGGCGATCAGGTCTGCGATTGCCACGGTAGCAGACGTCGTTGATTGCCTTCTCAGTCAGGGGGTGGAGGCGGCGATGAGCAGGTTCAACTAGTTATGGTATACTCCAGCCTGAGGTCAACGTGATTGTTGCTGTCATAGGAGACTCCTCCTGTTCGGGGGAGGAAGCTGAGCTGGCTGAGTCCGTGGGTGCAGAACTGGCTGCTCGGGGTGCCACTGTAGTTTGCGGTGGTCTGGGTGGCGTGATGGAAGCTGTCTGCCGTGGGGCGAGATCAAAGGGCGGCTTGACCATTGGCATCCTGCCTGGCGATGATTCGAGCATGGCGAACCAATTTGTGGATATTCCCATAGTCACTGGCGTGGGCTATGCTAGAAATATGGCGGTGGTGAAGTCGGCCCAAGCAGTGATTGCCGTGGGGGGCAACTACGGGACGCTGAGCGAGATTGCCTATGCGCTGAAGAACGGCATCCCCGTCATCGGCCTGAATACGTGGTCGTTGTCACGGGATACCCAAAAGGATGATCCTATAATCAGAGGCCGGAGCGCGGTCGAAGCGGTGGAGAAGGCCGTTTCTTCAGCGAAAGGAAAGGCAGGTCAGGACTGAGATGAACGTTGAAATGGGAAGCATCGAGAGCGTCAAGGCCAGAGAGATTATTGACTCGCGGGGCAATCCCACCGTGGAGGTTGAGGTGGTCCTGGTTGATGGGAGCGCGGGAATGGCGTCTGTTCCGTCGGGTGCCAGCACCGGGAAGTATGAGGCAGTGGAACTGCGGGATGGGGACAAGAACAGGTATGGTGGACTCGGTGTGCTACGAGCTGTAGACAATGTCAACAGGGGCATTGCTCCGGAACTGGTGGGCATGTCTGTTCTGGATCAGGCAGCTATCGATGGCAGACTGATTGAGCTTGACGGGACCGCCAACAAGTCCAGCCTTGGAGCCAATGCCATACTGGGAGTATCTCTGGCGGTGGCTAAGGCCGGGGCTGATTTTCTGGGCCTTCCCCTGTATCGCTATCTGGGCGGAGCAAGAGCCAACGTTTTGCCCGTTCCCATGCTTAATGTCATAAATGGCGGTAAGCACGCGTCGGATTCCACGGATTTCCAGGAGTTCATGATAGTCCCCGCCGGCGCTGACGATTTTCGACGAGCCATGCAAATGAGCAGTGAAGTCTATCATTGTTTACATAAAGTTCTTCAGGAGAAAGGCTTGAACACAGGTGTAGGTGACGAAGGCGGCTTTGCTCCCGTGCTTTCCCGCAACAGGGAAGCCGTGGAGTTGATTCTCGCGGCCATCGATCTCGCTGGATATAAGGCGGGGCGAGACCTGTTTCTTGCGCTGGACCCGGCAGCCAGCACTTTCTATCAGGATGACAAGTATGTCCTGTCTCGAGAGGGACGCAGTCTTACTTCTGCAGAAATGGTGGACTTCTACGCCAGGTGGGTATCCGAGTATCCTATCATCAGCATTGAGGATGGCTTGGCTGAGGATGACTGGACAGGATGGGCGTTGCTTGTGGCCAAGCTGGGTGCGAAGACTCAGCTTGTGGGTGATGACCTCTATGTCACAAACATAGAGCGTCTTGAGAGAGGTATTGCAGAGAACTGCTCCAGTTCTATTCTCATTAAGCTGAATCAAATAGGCACACTCAGTGAAACCATGGGGGTTATCAAGAGGGCGCAAAGGGCAGGGTGGACAACAGTGGTTAGCCATCGTTCTGGCGAGACCGAGGACACTACCATAGCTGACCTAGCCATTGCCGCCGATGCCGAATTCATCAAGGCGGGTGCTCCTTGCCGGAGTGAGAGGCTAGCCAAGTACAACCGTCTTCTTAGAATAGAGGAAGAATTGGGGGACGGTGCTCGCTACTCTGGTATGGGAGCTCTTCGCAGCCTAGAGAAGCCAAAGCTATGGAAATAGTAGCTGGAGTCCACCAGATAAGACTCCCCTTCCCGCAGGACATTCCAGAGTACACCAACGTGTATGTAGTTGAGGGAAGCAAGGGCAACTTGCTGATAGACAGCGGATGGGATAGCTCTGAGACTCTTTGGGCTTTCAGGGAAGGACTGCTGGAAGAGCGCCTGAAGTTTGAGGACATCAATTGGATTGTCGTCACACATATTCACCCTGACCATTTTGGTCTGGCAAACAAGCTAAGGGATCTCTGCGGGGCCAAGGTCGCTGTCCATGTGGTCGAGGGGGAGCTTGTGGAGTCGAGGTACAGAGATCCTGACGGACTGCTCAGGGAGGTGAAGGACGAGCTTAGCGTCAACGGAGTTCCTCAAGCTGAGCTGGCCACACTCAAGGAAGTCTCGCTGTGGATGAAAGAATTTGCTTCGCCTGAGTTGCCTGATGTCATGTTGAGCGATGGTGACAGGCTTTCCACTGGCCCATTAGAATTCGAGGTGTTGCGGACACCGGGGCATTCGCCAGGTCATATATGTCTCTACGAGCGGAGGAAACGGTGGCTATTCTCCGGTGACCACGTTCTGTTTCACACCATTCCTCACGTAGGCTTTCACCCACAATCGGGGGCCAACCCATTGAAGGACTACATCGACTCCCTGAGGATGCTGGAGGAACTTCCAGTCAATTTCGTTTTCCCGGGGCATGGGCCGGTGTTCAATAGCCTGAAACTGAGGGCAGCGGAAATACTTGATCACCATGAACAGAGGAAAAGGGCTATTGTGAAGGTCCTGAGCCATGGTTTGAAAACAGCGTATGAGGTGGCTACTGAGATCCCTTGGAAACCTGAAACGGGCGGCGTTGCCTTTGCTGATTTGGTGCCATGGGAAAGGCGATTGGCCGTGTTCGAGACTATTGCTCACCTGAAGTTGTTGAGCTTTCAGGGCAAGACAGCCAAGATTGAGAGAGATGGAGTGGCTCAATACCTTGCCAGGGAATAGACAAGGAGGCAAAGAGGTGGCAACGAAAGTAGGCATCAATGGATTCGGGCGTATCGGGAGGTTGGCGCTGAAGGCGATAAATGAGCGGCATGATAATGTGCTGAGCGTGGTGGCGGTGAACGATCTTACCGACGCTAGGACGAATGCTCACCTTTTCAAATATGATAGCAATTACGGTGTCTACCCGGGGAAGGTAGAGGCCAGGGATAGTTCTATCCTGATTGATGGCAATGAGATAAGAGTTCTGGCTGAGCGTGACCCGGCGCAGATTCCCTGGGGGGACTATGGAGTGGATATCGTCATTGAGTCAACGGGACTGTTCACTCAGGCCGCCAAGGCTGCTGCTCACTTCCAAGGCGGGGCTAGGAAGGTGGTCATCTCAGCACCGGCTCGGGACGAGGACATAACCGTTGTTCTTGGCGTCAACGAGAGCAAGTACGACCCGTCCCAACATCACATCATATCCAATGGCTCGTGTACTACGAACTGCATTGCCCCTGTGGTGAAGGTACTGCATCAGAACTTTGGAGTTGCTCGTGGACTGATGACCACTATTCACTCCTATACCAATGACCAGAGGATTCTGGATGTATTCCACCGGGATCTGCGCCGGGCAAGAGCGGCTGCGATCAATATTGTTCCCACCACTACCGGTGCCGCTCGCGTTGTGGGAGTGGTTATCCCGGAGCTTCAGGGGAAGCTCCACGGGATGGCCATGAGGGTGCCTACCTCTGTGGTGTCGGTTGTTGACTTTGTGGCTGATTTGAACAAGGAGGTGTCCGCCGAGGAGATCAACAGCGCTTTCCGGAGTGCTGCTGAAGGAGAGCTGAAAGGTATTCTCGAGTACTGTGATGAGCCTCTGGTTAGCACAGATTTCAGGGGTAATCCTGCCAGTTCTGTTTTCGATGCCTTGAGCACAATGGTCATCGATGGCAACATGGCGAAAGTATTGGCCTGGTATGACAATGAGTGGGCCTATAGCTGCCGTCTGGCTGACCTTGCTGCCTATATTGCTAGCAAAGGCATGTGACTACCGCGTTGCCTGGCGGACCCGTTGACAAGATTCTGGGGCTTGCTACACTATATCCTGAGAGGAGGTGAACAAATGTTCTGTCCCAAGTGCGGTACTGAAAACCCTGACGGCGCCAAGTTCTGCTCCAAGTGCGGAGCTGCTCTTGGTGCTGTGCCTGCCTCTTCGGGGGCCTCTTCGTCTTCTGACACCACTACGGGGCTGGCACCCAATGTGGCCGGGCTTCTCTGCTATGTCGGCTGGTGGATTTCGGGAATAGTCTTCGTGGTGCTCGAGAAGAAGAGCACCTTCGTGAGATTTCATGCCTGGCAGTCAATTGTTACCTTTGGGGTATTGACCGTAGTGCAGATTGCCATAGCTGTAATTCCTTTCATTGGCTGGATTCTATCGCCGCTCGTCTGGATTCTTAGCGTGGTTCTGTGGATTCTCCTGATGGTTCAGGCGGGAAGCGGCAAGATGTGGAAGTTGCCCTGGGTAGGTGACTGGGCCGAGAAGCAGGCCAGCAAAGCTCCTTGAACTGATAAGCTTTGCCGTAACTTCCCCAGATGCTGCGCAGAGCCCGGGCGTTCGGGCGCAGACCGTGGTTGTTGCATACATTTGCACACCGTAAACCTTTCCGTGGCTACTTACGTTTTCCTATATAATAGGCATCAATCTGATGCCTGTTGAAAAAGACATAGTTTCGCGAGCGATAAAGGGCGATGCGGAGGCTTTTGCCGAACTCTATGAGAAGTACTTCGGGAAGATATACCGGTATATCTACCTCAGGACTGGGAATCAGACTGAAGCTGAGGATCTGGCGCAGGAGGTGTTTGCCAAAGCTTTGGAGGCAATTGGCTCATACAGATGGCGAGACATTCCCTTTGCTTCCTGGTTGTTTCGGATTGCTCACAATCAGGTGGTTGACCATTTCAGAAAGCAGGGGAAGGTGGAGAGGGTAGAGTTGGAGGACAATGTGGTCGCTGCTGACGAGCCAAGTCCGGCGCTTGTTGCTGAGCGGCGGTTCGAACTGGAAGAGCTAAGGGACAACATAAGCAAGCTGTCTCCAGCTCAACGCGAGGTAATCACACTGCGTTTTGGTGCCGAGCTTTCCACCGCTGAAGTGTCAGAGGCTCTGGGAAAGAACACCGGGACGGTCAAGGCATTGCAATACAATGGCATAGTGGCGCTAAGGAAGCTAATGCTGGGTGATAGTCAGAGATGGGCCGAAAGATAGAAGAAATCCTGGATGAGTGTCTGGATCGCACATTTGCCGGCGAAACCATCGAGGATTGCCTTGATGCCCATCCTAGGGAGGCGTCCGAGCTGGAGCTGTTGCTCAATGCCAGCTGCGCTGTTATGCGGGGCTGCGCTGCTATTCGCCCTGATCCGGCATTCAAGGCGAGGGCCTGGCATCACCTTCAGGCGATCTTTCATGATCGGTTCGGGGGGATCAGGAGCGCAGGGGTGGTTCCTATTTGGCGCAGAGCGTGGACTATGGCCATGGCTGGCGTCTTGCTTGTCCTGTTCTCTTGTGTGGCGGTGGTTGCTGCCTCGACGAATGCTTTGCCCGACGAGTTTCTCTATCCGGCTAAGTTGGCTGCAGAGCGGGTAAGGATGACGCTGGCCTTGTCTGATCTGGGCGAAGCGAAGCTTCACCTTGAGTTTGCCGAGCGCAGAGCGTATGAGATGGTTGAGGTGGCGCAGCAGGGGAAAGCGGACAGACTTCTTGTACTGGCCGGGCAAGTTGCCGAGCACCTGGGCGAACTGTGTGTGACGGAGGAGATGAAGGAGGTGGCGGAGGAAGCGTCAGCAGCCCTGGCCCCGGCTCCATCCCTGTCGGCGGGAACAGAACGTTCAGATGAGGGAACGGACGTTGAGGAGTTGGGGGCATTGCTGAGTCAGAGTCGTGAGGAAAGCCTGGAAGCCCTGGAGGACGCTTTGGCCAGAGCCCCGGAAGCGCTCAAACCGATCCTGAGGCGGACTATTGAGAGTGTGGCCAAGGACTATGACAGGACCATTTCTATTATAGAAAGCGGCTCAAACCAATAGTCCAGATACGGGGAATCCTTGGGAGATTTGAGGGCTAAGAGTATAATAGCGGTTGTAGATGGGCTCGGAGGTTATCTACCGCAAGTGGCGTCCGCAGACCCTAGCCGAGGTCGTGGGTCAGGAACCTGTGACTCAGACCCTGCGCCATGCCGTTGAAAGCGGGAAGATAGCTCACGCCTATCTTTTCTGCGGTCCTCGAGGGACGGGGAAGACCAGCACCGGACGCGTTCTGGCCAAGGCAGTCAATTGCCCCCATCAGGTCGGCGGCGAGCCGTGCAATAGCTGCGACATGTGTCGCTCGATCACCGCAGGGACGTCTCTGGATGTAGTGGAGATGGACGCCGCCAGCAATCGCGGAATTGATGACATCCGTAATCTCAGGGAAAAGGTCAACTATGCCCCCAGCCTTGCCCGGTATAAGGTATATATCGTGGACGAGGTCCACATGCTTACCGATCCAGCCTGTAATGCCCTGCTGAAGACCCTGGAGGAACCTCCTCCTCACGTCATATTTGTCCTGGCTACCACAGAGCCGCACAGGGTGGCATCCACTATCGTGTCCAGATGCCAGCGCTTCAACTTCCGCCGTCTCTCGCGAACGGCGATGACCGACAAGCTGAAACTGATCTGCCAGAAGGAGGGTTTTCGGGTTGCCCCTGAAGCCTTGAGGCTTATTGCTCAGGCGGCTACGGGGAGCCTCCGCGATGCCGAGAATACGCTGGAGCAATCGGTAGCGTATTATGGCAATCAGATTGACTTTGACCAAGTTCAGTCGGCACTGGGACTGACCGGGGATTGGCGAAGCAGGGAACTGGCGAAACACATTGTTGGCAGAGATATCTCTGCCGGCCTCCGGGTCATAAATGATGTCAGCGGTGATGGCGTCGACCTCCGACAGTTCAACCGCGAATTGGTGGATTATCTTCGAGGTTTGTTGCTGGCCAAGTCTGGGTGTGAAGAGGCGCTGGATGCTACCCAGGAGGACCTGGCGGAGATGAGAAGCCTTGTGGCTGACGCCAGCCTCGGTTACTTGCTCACGGCAATCAAGCTCTTCTCCAGCATAGACTTCCGCAGCGATAGCTATTCCCCCTTGCCTTTGGAGCTAGCCCTGGTTGATAGTGCTTTGCCTCTTGCTACTGACCGGTGTGACCCGGGCACGGCTGAGCCTTCGGAAACAGCGGAAGTCAGCGATATATCTCAGGAGCCATCCCAATGCTTGTGCGGAGCGGAGATTCCTGAGATGGCAGACAATACTGAGGATTCAGGTGGGGAGGCTGGCCAAGGCTTTGAGTATCTGAAAGGTCGATGGAGGGAGTTTGTTCACTCCTTGAAGGGCGAGGGTTCCACGGGCAAATTGGATGCCTTCTTGCGTAACGCCTGTGAGCCGATAGCTCTTGAGGATGAGACTCTGGTGCTAGGTTTCTACTACAGTTTTCACAAAGAGAAAATCGAAGATCCGAAATACCGATACCTGGTTGAGAGGAAACTGGAGGAGGTTTTTGGCCAGCCTTACAAGATAAAGTGCGTTCTGGTTGACCATAAGAGGAGGGGCGTGCCACCGTCGGAAGGAGGAAACCCTCTAGTGAAGGCTGCTCTGGAGATGGGAGCGGAGATAAGGGAGTGAAGCCGTTGCTATGTCGCGGCGGGCTGAGTGGGCAGCCTAGCGCTCTGGAGATGATTCGTCAGAATGGTATTTGTTGCTGAGCCCGTAGCCAGGCTGGTTGAGGCGTTGAGCAAATTGCCCGGGATCGGGCCGAAAAGTGCACACAGGTTGACGTACCATATATTGGACAGTCCGGATGAAGAAGCCAGGGCTCTGGCTGAGGCCATCGTCGCTCTGAAGGAAAAGATCAGGCTCTGCTCGACGTGTTTCAACGTCACTGATTGCGACCCCTGCGTCATCTGCCGGGACAGTGAGCGAGATAGCTCCAGGGTCTGTGTCGTAGAGAGACCTTCAGACATTGTCCCTCTAGAACGAACCGGCAAGTACAAGGGGCTCTATCACGTGCTCCATGGCAGCATCAGTCCGGCGCAGGGCATAGGTTCTGAGCAGCTCAAGGTAAGGGAACTCTTGACTCGGCTTGAGAATGGCGCGGTGAAGGAAGTGATTCTGGCGACCAACCCCAACCTGGAAGGCGAAGCCACGGCCATGTATCTGCGGCGGGTGGTCACTTCCCCAGACATACGGGTCAGTCGCCTGGCTCGCGGCTTGCCATTCGGGGCAGAACTGGAATATGCTGACGATATGACTTTGAGTCAGGCTATTGAAGGCAGGCAGGAGTTCTAAAAGGTTGGTGGATGGGAGCACCTCGGAGCTATCAGACTCAAGCCCTCATAATAGGGCAATTCAAACTCGGCGAAGTTGACAAGATCGTCACTATCTATACCCCCGAATTTGGCAAGCTGAAGGCAGTAGCCAAGGGAGCCTATCGTCCGGGGAGCAAGTTGGGCGGCAACGTTGAACTCCTGACTCACAGCCTGATGATGCTAGCCAGGGGACGTAATCTGGATATTGTGACTCAGAGTCAGACTATTGATGCCTTCACGGAGTTGAAGGGTGATCTATGGCGGATGGCCTGTGGCCTGTATGTTCTGGAACTTGTTGATTCCTTTACCGTGGAGAACGATGAGGACCGCCCTTTATTTGATTTGTTGCTCGATGCCCTGAGGTGGTTGTCCCAATCTGATCATAGCGAGATTGTGTTGCGCTACTTCGAGCTTCAAGTTCTCAACTATGTTGGCTATCGTCCGGAGCTATACAGGTGTGCCGTGTGCGGTTCCCCCGTCAAGCCCGTGGTGAATTTCTTCAGTTCTGACCGAGGTGGAGTATTGTGTCCGCGTTGCGGCCAGAAAGATGCTCTGTCCAGTGCTATTTCAGTGGATGCTCTGAAGATCCTTCGTCTGTGGCAAAGCTGTGACTACGCCACTGCAAGGCGGGTAGTCTTGAGACGGGGACTGGCTCTGGAACTGGAACAAGTGACATGCCAGTATATCAACTACCTCCTGCAACGGGAAGTCAAATCAATGGCCTGGCTCCACGAGTTGAGGAGGAGCCAGATGGTGGTTGACAACGGTCGTGCGAGAAACTAAAATCGCTGCTTGGCCAATCTCGCCGTGGCGATGATCTAACGTGGACTGGTTTGGGACCCAACGGCCGTATCCAAATGGTGGCGATCTTGCCGTCCATCTCGAATTGGAGTTCGTCTTGCCAGTCGAATGTTCCTTGAGGATACAAACAGCAGCAAGTATGCTTGAAGGGTGCTGGTAGTGTATATCGTCATAGTGGGCGCGGGTGGGGCAGGGTTTTATGTGGCATCCCTATTGTCAAAGGAGCGACAGGAGATCGTCATGGTGGAGCAATCTGAGGAGGTGGCGGAGGAGGTTCGGCGGCAACTGGATGTGGGCGTGATTGTGGGGAGTGCCACCAGCCCCAGCGTATTGCGGCAGGCGGATGTAAAGAGCGCTGATTTGATTGTCGCCACCACCGAAAGCGACGAAACCAATATGGTTGCCTGCTTCATGGCGCGAGAAATGGGGGCCAAGAAGACTGTGGCCAGAGTTCGTAACCCCGAGTATTCCGGATACCTCGTTGTGGGCGGCAAATCGCCGCATGCGCCGAGGAAAGTGGTCAGGCCAAGGAGCCTGGGGATAGACCTCTTTGTCAACCCAGAGATTGAGGCTGCCAGGGAGATAGTAAGCATACTCTCGAGTCTCTACGTAAGTCCGGTGGAGGAATTCGCTGACGGACGCGTGCAGATAAGGGAGTTCAAGGCGGAGAGTGGAGCTGTGGTAGATAGGCCGCTCTCCAGCATTGCCTTCCCGAAACCGTGTGTGGTGGCGGTGATTAGCCGGCATGGGGGGATCAAGCTGCCTGAGGACGATGAAGTGATAAGGCAGGGTGACCGGGTTCACTTGATTGCCGCAAGTAAGGATATGGATGAACTGGGAGCTACCTTTGGCCAGCCAAAGGTGCCGACGAAAACCGTGGTGATCTTTGGCGCTGGGGAAATTGGCTTTCACGTTGCGGAGGAGATGGAAAAGCGGGGGGTGCAGGTCAAGCTCATTGAGAAGAGCGCCAGCCGCTCTCAAGAGATCAGCGCCAGACTCAAGCGGGCAGTGGTGGTGCAAGGAGGAGGTCCCGAACGTGACTTGCTCAGTGAAGAGGGGGTTGCCTCTTCAGACGCCTTCATCGCCGCCACGGGTGACGAGTCTCTCAACATCCTCGCCGGGCTGGTGGCAGGCAAGCTTGGCGTTTCCAGGAACGTGGTGCTGGTTGACAGACCGGAGTATATCCCGCTGGCCGAAGAGGTGGGCGTGGACGTGGCAGTGTCGCCGCTTCTGCTCTGTGCCAGCAAGATCGCTCGTTTTGTCCTGCGCGGGGGAGCAGTCTCCGTGGTACTGCTGGGAAATGAGGAAGCGCAGGCCATAGAGTTCATCGCCGGTCCAAGTGCGCGTATCACCGGGACAAAGAGCGAAGATCTTGAGATGCCAGGAGGGGCGAAAATTGGAGCGATCGTTCACGGGGACACGGTCAAGATCCCAGCGGGCGAGAGCATTGTGGAAGCGGGGGATCGCGTGGTCATAGTATCTCTTCTCTCATCTATTCCTGCCGTTGAGAAGCTTTTCAAGTAAACAGTGAGAATCTGGACAGTCCTCCATTACCTCGGCCTGGTGCTGATGGGATTGGGAGGCTTGATGGCCTTGCCCCTGGCCTGGAGCCTCTCCTGTCAGGGGCCCGATTCCCGTTCCTTCTTGATATCCGCAGTGGTTACGTTGGGAACGGGTGCCTTGCTCTGGAAGTTGGCTCCAAGGGGTGAGGGGAATCTAACCCGTCGCGAAGGGTTGGCCCTGGTTACCGGGGTTTGGGTATTGGGGTCGGCTCTGGGAGCGCTCCCTTATGTGCTGGCCGGGACCTTTGGAAGCTGCCTCGATGCCTATTTCGAGGCCATGTCAGGCTTCACTACCACTGGCGCTACGGTGCTTACCTCTATCGAGAGTCAGCCCCAGGGCATCCTTCTCTGGCGCAACTTCACCCAGTGGCTTGGTGGCATGGGTATTGTGACGCTTTTCGTGGCTTTGGGTCCTATCCTGGGCGTCGGTGCAGCTCGCTTGTTCGAGGCTGAGATGCCTGGGCCGCAACCTGAGCGGCTTAAGGCGAGCGTCCGCCATACGGCTAGGGTTCTGTGGCTGTTATATTGAGGGTTCTCAATTCTGGAGTTTGTGTTGCTCCGGCTTGGTGGGAGATTGCCCGTATTTGACTGTCTCACCATTACCTTTGGCACGATGCCCACTGGGGGTTTCCTGCACAGGGGAATGAGCATCGGCGCCTACGGGAGCAGCGTGTTTGTCACCAGCACCGTTACTTGCTTCATGGTGATAGCGGGCGTGAACTTCGCCCTGTACTATTACCTTTTTGGCAGGCGTCAGCCGGGCTATGTTTTCTACAATCCTGAGTTTCGTTCCTATGTCGCTATCTTTATTGGAGCGAGCCTTCTCATTGCCTTTGACCTGGTGAATAACGCGGGGCAGCCGATTGGCGATGCCTTCCGCCATGCTACGTTTCAGGCGGCATCTATTCAGACAACAACCGGTTTCACCACAGCCAACTTTGACGCCTGGCCAGTGTTTTCGCGCTCAGTGTTGCTTGTATTGATGATAGTCGGCGCCTCAGCAGGCTCAACGGGGGGAGCACTGAAG
>DAOVBS010000003.1 GCA_030670425.1 Chloroflexota bacterium
GTCCACGTCGAGCCCGGCATCAATCGCTGCCTGGACATAGGCAATGCCATTGGCCAGAGTGAAGGCGACCTCTTGCACTGCAGTGGAACCTGCTTCTCTAATGTGATATCCGCTGATGCTGATGGAGTTCCAACGCGGCACATTCCTGACGCAGTAGGAGATTATGTCGGTGGTTAGTCGCATCGACGGACGGGGAGGGAAGATGTAGGTGCCCCGGGCGATGTAATCTTTGAGGGTATCATTCTGAACCGTGCCTGTGAGCTGGGCTGGTTCAACTCCCTGCTTCTTGCCAAGGACGACGTACATGGCAAGGAGACTTGGAGCTGTCGCGTTTATGGTCATCGAGGTGCTTACCTTGTCCAGAGGAATGTCCTGAAAGAGTATTTCCACATCCCGAAGGGTGTCTATGGCCACACCTACTTTGCCTACCTCACCTCTCGCCAGCGGATGGTCTGAGTCGTAGCCTATCTGTGTGGGCAGGTGAAAAGCGACAGATAAGCCCATTTGTCCCTCTGTTAGGAGCTTCTTGTAGCGTTTGTTAGTATCCTCGGCAGTGCCAAATCCGGCATATTGACGTATTGTCCATATCCTCCCTCGATACATGTTGGGTTGGAGCCCACGAGTGTAAGGATATTCGCCCGGATATCCCAATTCCCTGCTGTAGTCAGAGCTTGAGATGTCTTCGGGACCGTAGAAGGTGTCAATCTCTATTCCCGAGGTCGTTTCGAATTTCTCCTGGCGTTCAGGAGAACGCTTCAGCACCGAAGCCAATGTACTGTCACGCCACTCCTGTTTGTTTTCGCTTGCCATGCTGTTTCCCTCCCTCTGGGCACCTGTAGACGTTATGGACTATTCGCGGATTATTTTATCACAAGAGGGTTGGTCGACGTCTTCCTGTTGACGCGGTGCACCCCATAGACAATAGCCAAGACCATAGGTCTTGGCTATTGTTCTGCTATACGGAAGCTGTACCTAGCTTCTCTACTTCTTGTCGGAGTTTGCTCCGCTCAGGAATGGAGTCAGCAAGTCGATGGGCAAGGGGAAGATTATGGTATTGGTTCTCTCTGTAGCAATGCTGGTCATCGCTTGCAGGTAGCGAAGCTGCAACGCTGAAGGCTCTGTAGCTATGACTTTGGCAGCCATAGCCAGCTTTTCGGCTGCCTGATATTCACCTTCGGCATGAACAACCTTGGCTCGCCTGTCTCGCTCGGCTTCAGCCTGAGCTGCCATGGCCCGCTGCATTGTCTCTGGCAATTCCACATCTTTGACCTCCACCATGCTTACCTTTATTCCCCAGGGATTCGTGCCTTCGTCAACCACCACCTGTATCTTCTCGTTGAGCCGCTCTCGATGAGCTAGCAGTTCATCCAGCTCAGATTGTCCCACGACATTGCGCAGGGTAGTGGCAGCAAGCAAAGAGGTTGCCTTGATGTAGTCAAGCACCTTGAGAATGGCGTCGGCTGGGTCGACCACGCGGAAGTAGATGACGGCATCAACTGTAACGGTCACGTTGTCCATAGTCATGCACTCTTGTTGAGGCACGTCCATAGTGATCACGCGCTGGTCAACCTTTCTGATGCGCTCGATGAATGGTATGATGACAACAAGCCCGGGACCTCTGAGCCCCACGAACCTGCCCAAACGGAAAACGCCTCCTCTTTCGTACTCCTGAACGATCTTCAGAGCTGCTGAAAGAACCATTATCACCGCCAGTGCGATGATGAAGTAAATGATCCAGCCTAATTCCATATTATTCGTCCTCCTTTTCTTTTCTGCGAACCCATAGTCTCAAACCTTCTATCTTTGTTATGATCACCTCCTCTCCAGATCTTATCCTGTTACCTTCAGCGATGGCTGTCCAGAGCTCACCTTCAGCCAGGACCGTCCCCCTGGGATTGAGGGCCGTCTGTGTTTGGGCCACTTTCCCTATCATATCTTCCGTGCCAGCGGATAGCTTCCGCCGCTGACTCCTAATAACGGCAAAGATGCAGAAGACGAAGAAAGCGCCCATCAGGATTATGCCTACGATGAGTGGCTCCCTCATTTGGCTTAGTTCCATATGCAGCAAACTCCTCTCTATGCTATTTCTTGGATTTCCTCGCTACCCATAGCTTCAAGTCCTCTACCTTGGTTATGATCACTTCCTCTCCTGGCGCTATCTTCTCGTCTTCGGATGTAGCTGTCCACAGTTCACCCTCAGCCGAGACTGTGCCTGTAGGCTCCAAGGGTGTCTTGGCTCTGGCCGGTCTTCCTATCATTCCTTCGGCCCCCGTAGCCTTGCGGCGCCTCTGGCCTCGAACGATAGCACCTATGACGAAAATGGCGAAGGCGGAGACGGCAACCGCTATTCCGGCAATCAGGCCGCGATTGACTTCTATTCCCGGGCTATGGCTGAATAGCATCAAGGATCCAAAAACGAAAGACGTCACGCCTCCAGCAGTCAGCAGGCCAAAGCTGGTGGTGAAATACTCGGCGACGAAAAGCCCGACAGCCAGCAGGATGAGCGCTGCACCTCCCCAGTAGGCGTTCAATACTCCTAGAGAGTAGAAGGCCAGAAACAGGCTGATCCCACCGAACACCCCGGGAAATATCAGCCCCGGACTGGAAATCTCCGTGATGAGCCCTATGGTGGCCAGGGTGAACAACAAATAGGCGATATTCGGGTCACTGATGACCTGCAAGAAGTTCTCAATGGCGTTCATTTCATTTCTGGCCGTTTCAAAGCCTTCGCCATCAATATCAATGGTGACTTCCTCGCCATTGGCCAGGGTGAGTTCCCATCCGTCGACTTGAGAAATGAGACTCTCCAGTGTGTCGGCCCGCAGGTCAATAAGGTTGGCCTCCAGGGCATCGACATCAGTAAAGGACTTACTTTCCGTCACGGCCAGCTCAGCCTCCTCCATGTTGCGACCCCGGTCTTCAGCTATGGTTCTCATCCACTTGGCCGAGAACTCGGTTATCTTCTTCATCTGATCTTCCGGTATCTGCTGCTCTCCGACGGACACGGGATGGGCTGCGCCTATAGTAGTGCCCGGGGTCATGGCGGCTATATGGGAGGATAAAGTGATGAAAGTCCCTGCTGAAGCAGCCCACGCTCCCTTGGGAGAGACGTAGACTATGATAGGCACGTTGGCGTTCATGATTCTCTGCACTATGTCCTCTGTTGTAGTGAGGAGCCCTCCTGGCGTGTTCAACTCGATAATGCAGGCGGCGGCGTTTTCCTCCTCGGCACGTTGGATGCCGCGGTCGATGTATTGAGCTATCACTGGCACGATGGTGCCTTCAACATGGAGGACTTCGACCGTCGGGCTGGAGGCGCTGGCTGGACTGCCTGCTAGAGTTGCAGTCACTACGAGGCCAAGCAGGACAAGGAAGGAAATCCGGAGTAGGGTTCTACGCATTACATACCGACCTTCGGGTAATTATAGACTACGGAGCCAAAAGGAACAAATCCGAGGCGATCCTTTGTCGCCTGGTGTGATGCTGGGCGAGATCAGGGGGAAAGGGCCTGTGTGAATCAGCGGCATGGATTGCTCCTGACAGCGGCGCCAGTGTGTCAAAGGTGATATCGTATCGAAGTACTGAACGTGGACGTCTCATTGAAGGACAGGGTAGCTTGGTGTAGAATTAGGCGAAATCTGGCAGGTGAATATGGAAAATCATAAGTGTAAGGGAATGAGAGACCTGCTTCCTGACGATATGCTGCGCTTCCGCCATATCGAAGATCTCTTCCGTGATTGCTGCCGCAAATGTGACTACCAGGAGGTGAGAACACCGACGCTGGAGTACCTACATCTCTTTACCGCTGTAGGAACCCTCACCCCTAGCATGCTGGGCAAGGTGTACTCCTTTCTAGATTGGGATGGCTGGAGTGGGGAAAGGGTCGTTCTGCGCCCGGATAGCACTATCCCTGTCGCCAGGCTCTACGTGGAGAACCTGAGCGAGCATGAACAAGCCAAGCTCTTCTACGTTAGCAATAGCTTTGTTTTTGAGGGAACCGGCCGGAAGAACCGAGAGCGTTGGCAGTGCGGCGCTGAGTTCATAGGTGGCGTCAAGCTGGCAGCGGATGCAGAGACCATCTCACTGGCCGTAGAGGTGGTGAACAGACTCGGCCTGAGCGATGTCAGGTTGCAGTTGTCGCACGCTGGTCTGGTCAAGGCACTGATCAGAGAACTGAACCTCGGAGCTGGCGAGGAGGCCGAGGTAATCGGCCGTATCCTGGATGGAGACTGGGAAGCGTTGTCTGAAGCGAAGTCGACTAGGGCTGAGCTGGACAGGTTTCTGTCTCCTCTGCTCAATCTGAGAGGGAAGTCAGGAAGTTTCCTGCGAAACGTGAGAGCCTTGTCTCCCACGGCCTCCGCAAGCTTCAAGTCGAGTCTGGATGATTTCATAGGCATCGCTACGTTGCTGGATGACTTGGACTGCGACTATGAAATTGATATCACGGCGATACGGAGTTTTGAGTACTATACCGGGGTTTGCTTTCGGTTACTATCCGACGGTGAGACAATAGGTGGGGGAGGGAGATACGATGATCTGATCCCGCTCATGAGCGGAAAGAGCACTCCTGCTTGCGGATTCGCCCTTTACATTGATCCCATAATGAGGTTGTTGTCGTACAAAGGAGAGGACAGGTCCAGAGTACTGATTGTGGGCGAACGACCTGTCCCGGAGACAGTAAAGGTATGCTTCACGCTCGCTAAGTCGCTTCGTGACGTGGACTGTGTGGCAGCAGTCGACTTCCAAAGACGGGAACCTTCAGGTTATCGCTGGGTTGTCTCGGTTTCGGGAGAAGCTGCGCCCAAATTTGCTGTCACTGATTTGGAACGAAAGGAACAGCAGAATGTGTCCTCCCCAGCGGCAGTTCTCAGTATTGTGAGCGGGTAGATTCCATCCGTGAGGCATCAATCGAACTCGGTCAGGCTTGCCCTTCCCAAAGGTAGGTTTTTGTCGCCTACGGCTGATTTGCTGAACGGGATTGCTCTGGGCTTCGAGGACTATGACAGCGGGACGAGGCGGTATCGCCTTCAATCCCCGAGGTATCCTTTTCTCTCGGCCAAGGTCCTCCAGGAAAGAGATATCTGCGTACAGGTGGCCGTAGGCAACTATGAACTGGGAATATGCGGCTCGGACTGGATTGAGGAGCTGCAGGCAGGCTATCCTGCGAGCACCTTGGTGAGATTACTCGGGCTCAACTATGGCGATGGCAGCCTATATCTCGTGGCTAGCTGTCACTCAGGCATATCCGATGTCGGCGATCTTGTAGGCCGGCAAGGCACTTGGCGCATAGTGAGTGAGTACTCCAATTTGACTCAAGCCCTCACTTCGAACCTGAGGTTGAGGAGTTTCAGGATCTTTCCGGTATGGGGAGCAGCAGGGGCCTATCTTCCAGAAGATGCCGACCTCGCTGTGCTGTGGGCAAGGAATGAAAAGGAGGTAGAGTCCCAGGGCTTGTTTCCCCTCATGGAGTTGTTCCCGGTGCAGGCCTTTCTCATTGCCAACCGTGATCAGTTGGAGAACAAGGATGTCAGCCCGATACTGGATTGCTTTGGGCCCAGCACTATCTCCAGGCCCCGAACTGTTGCCCTAGGCAAGCCGAGTGTGGCGGCGAGATCAGCCGCTTCTCTTTCGCAAGGGCAAGAGAAAGGGGTCAAACTGGCTTTGCCTGACGGGCATCAGAAAGCGCCCACTTCCCAGTTCCTGGAACGAGCGGGGCTCAAGATAGAGGGGTATTCGGGTAAGACATCGGAGCGCCGCCTTTCCGCCGACCTAGAGTGGCTGAGCATTAAGGTCATCCGGCCGCAGGATATGCCCCTGCACGTAGCCAACGGCAATTTTGACCTGGCCGTGACTGGAAGAGACTGGCTGCTGGAACACCTGTATCGTTTTCCATCGAGCCCGGTAATTGAATTGCTCGATCTGGGCTTTGGGAAAGTGAAGATTGTGGCGGCGCTGGCCCAGGAGACATCCGTGGCCGATATCGCTGACTTGAGGGCGCTTGTTCAAGCTGGCAAGCTCAGTCCTCTTAGAGTGGCCTCGGAATATGTGAACATCGCGGACAAATATCTCAGGGACAATCATATCAGTTCGTACAGGTTGATACCGACCTGGGGAGCCAGTGAGGCTTTCCTGCCTGAAGATGCTGACTTGCTCATAGACAATACCCAAACAGGAAAGACATTGGCTGAACACAACCTGAGAGTCATTGATGTTCTCTTGAGATCATCAGCCTGCCTGATCGGGAACGAACACAGCATCAGTTCCCCTGACAGGCGGGGAAAGATAGAATCTGTTGTGGCTATGCTCCGGAGAGGGCTAGAGTGAAAAGGGTCGAAGGGTTCAGTAAAGCGAAACTGCTGCTGGCCAGAAGGGATTCCCTGGAGTCGTTCAGTGCCTCGCCGGAGATTGCTGCGCGGATAAGACTTACCTTCGGCGAGGACCTTTCTCCTCAGGAGGTGGTCAGAAGGATTATCAGCGATGTACGCAACAGGGGCGATAAGAGCCTTTTTGACTACGCAAAGGAGATAGACGGGGTCGAGCTTGACTCGCTGGAGGTACACAGGGGAGAGATCTCGGCAGCCTATGCCATGGTGGATGATGAACTCGTTGCGGCGCTCAAACTGTCGGCCAAGAGAATAAGGGATTTTCACCTTGCCTGCGAGTGTAGCAGCGGCATCGAATGCCTCGGCGAATGCCTGTCGAGAAGAGTCCAGCCGCTGGATAGGGTGGGGATATATGTTCCCGGCGGCACTGCCGCCTATCCCTCCACAGCGCTGATGACAGCCATACCCGCCCAGGTGGCCGGAGTGGAGGAGGTTGTCATGGTCTCACCACCTGGCAGGAACGGCAGTGTCGCAGCTCCTGTGTTGGTAGTAGCGGATATCGTTGGAGTCCAGCATGTCTTCAAAGTTGGCGGGGCTCAGGCGATAGCTGCCTTGGCTTTTGGCACCGAGTCGGTGCCCAGAGTGGACAAGATCTGTGGTCCTGGCAACATCTTTGTGACTCTGGCTAAGAAGATGGTCTATGGCTCGGTAGCCATCGATGGTCTCGAGGGACCGAGCGAGATCGTGATTGTGGCTGACGAGACCGCCAACCCCACTCTCTGTGCCGCCGACCTTCTGGCCCAGGCCGAGCATGATCCTCTGGCCTCCGTTGTTATGATTACTACCTCCTCCGGGCTGGCCGACAGAGTGGAAGCAGAGATCAGACTCCAATTGCCTGTACTTGAAAGACGTTCTGTCATCAGCCAGGCAATTGACAAGGGGATGATAGCGCTGGTACACGACCTTGATGAAGCTATCGAATTGGTCAACCTTTTTGCGCCGGAACATGTTTCGCTCATGGTGTCCAACGCTTCTTCTCTGGTGCCCAAGATCCGCCATGCCGGTTGTATTTTCGTTGGCGAGGACTCGCCGGTGGTGTTGGGCGACTACGTTGACGGCCCCAGCCATGTGTTGCCGACAGGGGGCAGTGCCCGGTTCAACTCCCCTCTGGGCGTTGGGGATTTCCTGAAATCTTCGAACATTGCTGCTTTGGACAGAGCTACTATGCAAGAGCTGGCTCAGGCGGCCATTGCAATAGCTAGGGCTGAAGGGCTGGGTGCACATGCTCAGGCGATAGAGAAGAGGCTGAGTGGAGGCCAGGGCAGAGGTCAACGAGAGAGGATGAGCAAATAGAATGGACGCGGAAGAACTGATAAGACCTGGCTTGGCAGCAATGGAGGGTTATGCTGCTATAGAACCGATAGAAGTCTTGGAGGAACGCGTTGGGAAGAGGATAGTGAAACTTGACGGGAATGAGAACCCTTATGCTTGCAGTCCAAAGGTCTATCAAGCACTGGCTGACTATTCGTACTATCATATCTACCCTGACCCGTCACAAGGGGTGTTAAGGGAAGCTCTGGAGCAATACACCGGCTTAGGCCGTGAACACATAGTCTGTGGCAACGGGAGCGACGAGATCATTGACCTTGTGCTCAGGCTTTTCCTGAGACACGGGGATGAAGTTATCAACTGCCCTCCGACGTTCGGCATGTATCCCTTCTGCACAGGTGTCTGTGGGGGTGAACTGGTTGACGTCCCCAGAAAGGAAAATTTTGGTATAGACGTGTCTGCCGTAAGGGAAGCCCTGAGTGACAGGACAAAGGTTATCCTCGTTGCCTCGCCCAATAATCCTACTGGCAACACGGTTAGCGAACGGGAGGTTATGGAGCTCGTTGATATGGGGAGAATCGTGGTGGTAGACGAAGCCTATTTTGAATTCAGCAACATGACGGTGGGGGAATTCGTACCTCAGCACCAAAACCTCGTAGTGTTGCGCACCTTCAGCAAATGGGCGGGGTTAGCTGGTTTGAGGGTAGGCTACGGGATTTGCCCGACGGAGATTGCCAAGTACTTGCTGAAACTCAAGCCCCCGTATAACGTCAATGTGGCGGCAGAGGTTGCTGTCCTGGCCTCTCTGGCAGATCTGGACTACCTGCGCGCCAACACTGCCAAGATCACCGCCGAAAGGGAGAGATTGTTTGCCAAGCTCAACGAACTGGAGTGGTTGAGGCCCTATCCGTCGGAGGCCAATTTTATACTCTGCTCGATACGTAGTCGGTCTGGCGACAGCGGGGGATCCCCTGCCAAGCGGGTCTGGCATCGGTTGAGTGCAGCAGGCATATTCGTCCGCTACTACAATAGCCCGAGACTGGAAGATTGCCTCCGAATCAGCGTGGGCAGGCCCGAGGACACCGATGTCTTGATTGAGGCCTTGAAAGGAATGGGCTAGGCTTTTGTTTGCGCCCCTGCTGATGGGGTGTTGGGCATAAGCCATACTTGGTTGTCGCGAAGCGTAGAGCGGCGGTGCAGTCTCTGAAGGAGGTTAGTCATGGCTGATAGGAAAGCGAGGGTAGTCCGTGAAACTGCTGAGACGAATGTCAAGGTGGAGTTGAGTATTGATGGCAGCGGACGATTCGAGATTACTACAGGGACCAGGATGTTCGATCATTTGCTCGCCCAGCTGGCTCAACATGGATCATTCGACATAATGGTTTCCGCTTCTGGTGAAGACCAGCACCATCTGGTGGAGGATGTGGGCATCTCCGTGGGGAAAGCCTTCAACCAAGCATTGGGAAAGAAGCAGGGGATTACCCGGATGGCACATGCTGTTGTTCCTATGGATGAAGCTTTGTCTGAGGTAGCTGTTGACGTTGGAGGGAGGGCCTACAGCGTCATACAGGTATGTTTTGGCGCTGCGACTATAGGAGATATGGAAGCGGACATGGTGCGGCATTTTCTCAGTTCATTCGCCTCTGAAGCGAAGATCAACCTTCATGCCAGTATTGCCACTGGCATAAACGACCACCACAAGGTTGAATCATTGTTCAAGGCTTTGGGTCGGGCTCTGGATTCGGCTACGCGAATTGATGAGAGACTGCTTGGCAGGATTCCCAGTACCAAAGACGTCATAGAGAGCTAGAAAGCTGACCAGGCGTATTTTCATCGCCGTTGCGGCAGACGTGCCGTCGTCTCTGAGTTTGGTATGGGGGAAGAGGCCGCCCGGTGGGCCTCTATGGGTGAGAGCGGCGGCAATCCTGGTGCGTTTGGTAGCCTATGCAGGAACTGCGCCTTGGACTTCTATGTAGCTGATGCTGCCGTTTGCTATGTCTTGTTGGAGAATATCCTTCACCTCATCTTTGGCAGTGAAATAGATGACTTGCCACCCTGACTCGCAGATCCTTCGTAGTATGTCCATCTGTCGCCGCAGCCTGTCTTTGTCGGCCTTTATGAAAGGATCATCCATAATGAAGAAGCCCTTGTTACCCTCCAGCAGCTTCTCCCCGAGGGCAAGACGGATAGAAAGATATAGCTGGTCATAGGCTCCGCCGGACAGTTGTTCTGCATCCAACATGCTGCCATCCTTAAGCCTTACTCGGACTCTCTTTGTGCCGTCCAGAACAAAGTCCACCTGTTCATACAGTCCCCTGGTGATCTCATGAAAGTGCTCGGAAACGAGACTGTCCTTCCCAAATAGGGTGGAGATTTTCTCTTCCTCCTCTCTCTCCAGTGACTCGAAGGTACGTATGGCTTTCAATGCGTCTTCTTTTGTAGTCTCCGTTTGCGCTACGAAGTTTAGCAACTTATCTTTGATTGTCTTCACGTCGAGAGAGGTGTTACAGTGCAGGTAATCGTCCTCCAATCGCAGGATCTCATTTGCATTCCTCTCTATCTCTCGCAATAGGTCGCGAAAATGAGTCAGGCTATCTTCAAGTTTTGCCTGCTCCTTCAGAAACGCCTCTTGCTCGCTGTCGAGTTGCAGAACAGCCTCTGCATCATATGTAACGTCCATAGCCTTGTTCCCGAAGTCTTCGAGGGAGTTCACCTTGTCAAGCCAGTGTTGCAGATTCTCCTCCGGTGTTTTCCCCACAGACCCGAAATGGCTTTGCAGCATTTTGGACTCCATCGCAACTGTTTGCTCGCAGGCTAGTCTGCGCTCGAGCTTCTGGTTGTATTCACGCAATGTCCTTGCCCCAGATCTCTGAGCTATGTTGTGGATTTGCGTTGTGCTGTCTGTGATCTTATCTCCTAGGGCTTTGATTGCTGTGTCTGTCAGCCACTCGATTTCCTTCCGTAGTGACGAGATTCCCATATCCGCCTGTGCTGTTTCGGATTCCTGCCTGGAATAGTCAACGCCAAACCGTTGAATAGCTGAGAGGATTTCGGGCATGCTTTCTCCGCCAAGTCCGAACCTGGACGCGGACAGCCTAATCCTCTCGAATACCGCGGCATGATGGGCTTTCTCCCGCACGAACAGGTACTTCTGTGCCCCGAAAATACCGGTCAATACTAGGAATAGTGCGAGCAATCCGTAGAACACGGGTGCGGGGTTCACTATGAGCCCCATTATGGATGCCAACAGCAATGCCGCTGAGGCTACCACTGCGGTCGTGAAGAATCTGCCTCTTGTTTCGTCACGCCTCATCTTTCCGACGTCCATCTCGTACTTTCCTATCTCCGGCTCGATTTCGTTGTCTATCCTCTTCTTTGTATCGCGAAGGGCTTGAACCTCCAGCTTTATCTGCTCTAGAGCTTTCCTTTTCTGCTCCAGTTCTTTCTTCTTTGTGTCAACCTCTTCTCGTAGGTCCTCCATTTCCTTTTCCCAACTCTTGGCATCTGTCTCACATCTTTCCCATAGCCTTGCATCTCCGTCAGAATAAACTTCCAGCTGCCGCAATTCGTCCTTCGCACGAGTGAGAGCTTCGCAGGCCTCCCTGCCCTTCTCATACTCCTCTCTTTTCCAGGCGGCCTCGAAGCTCTGCAGCTCGGAGCTGATTTGACTCATCTTCTCCCCAACGCCGAGGAGCCTTTCTTCGAGGCGGTCATACTCCTCCTCTTCTAGCTGGTCTTCCAACCCCCGAATCTCCTCGATAAGGTCAACTGCATCGTTTGTTCTAGCCTTGAGCTTTTCGCCAGCCCAGTCGCGTAGAGAAGCGTCGCTACTACCCTTGGTAAGCTTCCCGAGTTCTCCTAGCCTTGCTCTTATGGAACGGATCTCTCCTATTCTCAGGCCGGTAAGACGTTCTGTCACGCTTCTGTAGAATTCGCTCTCTGAGGCAATAGAAAGGTCGCTATTCCTTACTATGAATATGTTACGGCATTCTTCAGAAGTAAGACCCGTAATGTCTGCCAAGCCTTCCTCCTCAGGCAGTTTTGTTACTTTGCCGCTCTCATCCTCAATGACCAGATATCCGTCAGGGTCTCCAGATACCCTGTCTATGTTGTTGAAGAGGCGCCTACTGCTACGCTTGAATAGAAGCTTCACTAGGGCGTCTATGGTTAGAGTCTTGCCCTCCTCGTTCCTCCCGAATAGGAGAGAGAAACTGTCCAACGCCACACGACCCGTGTCTGGCAGTGGTCCATAGTGTCTTATAGCGAATTCGCTCAATCTCATGAATCTGCCTGCATCATTGCCCTGATCGCAATATCTTGTAGCCGCTTCATCTCTTCTTCGCTACAGCCGCTTTCCCTGACCTTGGCTGTAAAGCCTATGAACAAGTCGTTCTCCAGTATCCTCGATATATCTCTGAATCTGAATGGGTAATGGTCTTCAACGTATCTTCCCCCTGCCATTTCGTTTATCCGAGTCACTATTTCGGATTCGGTCATGCCAGTCTGCTCACTGTTGATGTATCCCTTGATGGTGAGAATCGCAGTTGCCTTTGGGTGAAGTCTCTCGAAATGGCCTCGGACTGCCTCTACAGGGGACTCTTCTCTCAAGGGGTCAAGCGCTACAGTTATCTCCTCGAAGTGGAATGTGTCGAGCGGGAATGCGCCGGGCGGAGCACCCACCTCGAATAGGTTTGCTTTCCTCTGTCCTGTTTCTGCCCTGGTAATCGAAACGGGTGATCCCGGATAGACGAAGTAACCGCCGTTGCCCAAGCGCCAGATATCGAATTTGGAGTGAAAATGACCTCCAAGCACGTAGTCGACGTTCAGCCCTTCGAAATAGGACAACTTGAAGGGCATGTATCTTCCTTCACCCTCAAGTCCAAAGTCGTTTCTTGAAAAAAAAGCATCAAGGAGTTCACCGTGGCACAGCAGGATATTCCTCTTGTGGGGTGTGAAAACCTCTTTCAGCGCCTGGATTCTCCTCAAGAGCTCTCCACCTTGTATTGGCTCGAATGGCATGCCGACTATCTGTACACCCTCAAGCTCAATTGCCTGAAACGGCGGGGTGCCGAGAACAGACACGTCCTCGCCGAAATACATGCCGCTCTGGTAAGAGTCCTTGTCGTGATTACCTGGAATTATCAGGATCTTGAAGTCGGTATTGGAGAACAGCTCTCGTATTCTGGGTCTCAAGTTCTCAGCGTCAATGTCTTTGTCGAAAAGGTCACCGCATATTGCGAAGGCGCCGACCTCGTTCTGTTTTCCAATCTGAATCAATTCGCAGAGGGCTTCCCACCGCTCATCCCCGTATTCTCGCAAGTGAAGATCGGCTGTATGAAGGATCTTGACCACAGGACCTCTCCCTATATTCGATTCTAGCACAATAATACCGATATGTTGCAGGAGTATACGCTTGACAAGCCAATCTGTACTGGGAGGGATAATGGCAGGTGATATAATAGGAATGACAAGAAGAGGCAGGTAACGTGAGAAGGATTGGTGTCCTGACCAGCGGCGGTGATGCACCGGGAATGAACGCGTGTATCAGGGCCGTCGTCCGTTGCGGAGTCTGGGAGAAATTGGAGGTAGTGGGGATTCGGCGAGGCTATGCTGGATTGCTGGAAGGGGACTTGGTCAGACTGGGGTCTAGGTCGGTAGCCAACATCATCCATCGCGGAGGCACTTTCCTGGAGACCGCCCGCTGCGAGGAAATGAAGACTGCGGAAGGCATAGAGAAGGCGACACAGGTCTTGCGACGGGAGGACATCGAAGGTTTGATCGTTATTGGTGGTGATGGGACTTTCCGTGGCGCTGCGGCCATCGCTGAGAGAGGAGACACCAAAGTGATCGGAGTGCCCGGGACAATAGACAACGATGTCTATGGCACTGACTATGCCATTGGCTTCGATACGGCCACGAATACCGCGCTAGAAGCTATAGATAGGATTAGAGATACTGCTGGATCCTTGCAGCGCCCCTTTTTCATTGAAGTCATGGGCAAGGAGCGAGGTTTCATTGCGCTATATGTGGGTATCGCTGGTGGGGCTGAGGAGATACTGATTCCTGAGACAGAGACGAAGATTGAGGAGCTCTGTCTTGACATAAGGCGTGGCCTGAAGAGGGGCAAGAAATCGAGTATTATAATAGTTGCTGAAGGCGATGAGGCGGGTGGTGTGGTTCAGATTGCCCAGCAGGTCTGGGAGCGGTTGAGGTTGGACTACCGCATCTGCGTTTTGGGACACATTCAGAGAGGTGGCTCGCCTACGGCCAGGGACAGGGTACTGGCCAGCAAACTAGGGGCGGCGGCCATAGATGCTCTGGTGAGGGGCAAGTCAGGCTATATGGTGGGGGAGTTGAGAGGGGAGATAGTCCTTAGTCCTTTGAGAGAGACGTGGGAGAAGAGCAAAGAGCTGGATACCGACTTGGTGGAGCTTGTCAAGATACTGGCCGCTTGAGAGGAGTTGAGAGAATGAGAAGACTATCCATTGGCAAAACAAGGGGCTTGCAGCAACTGGCTAACGACCGAGGGATTCTAGGGATGTGTGCTCTGGATCATAGGGGTTCGCTGATGAGAATGCTGAACGAGAAGCATCCCGGGGATGTTAGTTACCAGACGATGGTGGAGTTCAAACTTGACTTGTGTGAAATCCTGTCTCCCCACGCCAGTGCTATCCTGCTTGACCCCGTCTACGGGGCCGCCAAGGCGATTGCCGCCGGGGTTCTGTCCACGGATACCGGGCTACTGGTAAGCCTGGAGGCCACCGGCTACTCTGGCGAGGCAGAGGCAAGGGTTACCGACATATTGACGGACTGGAGTGTGGCAAAGATAAAGAAAATGGGGGCCACAGGGGTGAAGCTTCTGCTTTACTATCGCCCCGATGTTGACGTTGCTGCTAGACAATTGAGTATTGTTAGACAGGTGGCTGATGATTGCCTGAGTATGGACATACCTTTCGTGCTTGAGCCTGTAAGCTATAAGGTAGGAAGAGCAGAGGCCGATCCTCAGAGCTTCGCCACCGTCAAGCCACGTCTAGTTATAGAAACAGCGAAAGAAGTCACAGCCCTTCCTATTGATGTGCTCAAGGCGGAGTTTCCTGCTGACCTGAGATATGAAAAAGGCCCTAGCCGACTCCTGGATCTTTGTCACCAGCTTGATGAAGCCAGTCAGGTGCCCTGGGTTATTCTTAGCGGCGGCGTGAATTTCGATCTTTTCCATCGGCAAGTTGAGGTAGCTTGTCAGGCAGGAGCCTCGGGCTTCCTGGCTGGGCGTGCTCTATGGCAAGAGGCTACTCAGATTGTGTCTCGAAGGGAACGATCGAAGTTCCTCGAGACTACGGTAGTGGAGAGGCTGAAAGCCCTAAGCAACTTGGCGAACACTCACGGTACTCCTTGGCACACGAAGTCTGAGCCCGGCGAGATAGCCGAGCGCTGGTATAGCTCCTATTGAAGAGCGTCCACCGGCAGGAAGGCAGTTGTGCCGTTGGCCTCGGCAGTGGTGCCTAGGATGATTTCATGTGCCGCGCTATTATGGCAATTGCCTCGAATAGGTGATGGGAGGGGAGGGTGTAGAGGGTCCTTATTCTGGCATACGCATGTTTCGGCTCTGGGATCACGAGAATACTCTGTTTGAGGGCGCTAGGGTCAAGCTGTAGGAGTCTGTCTTCCAATCTGTAGTCGAGGTTCAGGCTCTGAGCTAGCGACCTGTCTCCTTTCCATTCAATATCCACCACCTTGCCCCAGAATGGAGGCCTTTTTCTTCTATGCAGCTTCGTCTTCCTGAAGCTTCGGTTTCCCACCAGGTTTGGGGTCTTCACAAGGTAGTCCAGGTGGTAGTTCACTCCGTACTGGCTGGCTATGCTAACAACGTTGATGGAGTCGATGTTCTTGTCTTCCAGTTCTATGATTCCCTCTGATCTCTGTCCGGAGGAGCGGCCCAGGCCTATCTTCTCCTTGGGGCTCCCTTTTTCTGCCAAGCGGGCCTTCACATCTATGGCATGCAGGTGTTGGAAAAGCTCCTCTCTCTTTAGTGGACCAGCTTTCTTCCTTTTCCGCAGAGCTAGGGGCAGACCGATACCCACTAGGATCGCCATTATGATGCCGGCAATGCTATTCCAATCCATTTCTGCCACTGCCGGCATGGGATATCTTGCCTTGCCTGAGGTTCCTTGACTAGATAGGGCTTCCAGTGAATAGCTGGTAGATCTTGCTGTACCGCTCTGTTGTAGCTTGGATTACCTCTGGTGGTAGAGTGGGAGCTGGTGGCTCCTTGTTCCAGCCAGAAGATGAGAGCCAGTCACGGACCGGCTGCTTGTCAAAGCTGGGCTGAGAGCGACCGATTTCATACTGGCTGGCGCTCCAGAAGCGACTCGAATCGGGTGTCAATAACTCATCAATGAGTGCAAGTTCGCCGTCGACAAGGCCGAACTCGAACTTGGTGTCGGCAATCATGATGCCGTGAGTCTGGGCATAGCGCTGAGCGTGTCGGTAAATGAGCAGGCTTCTTTCCTCCAAGTCAGTCATCACGTCTTCTATGCCAAGGGTCTCTATGTCTTCATCCGTTAGAGGGCGGTCGTGCTCAGTCTCGCTCTTAGTAGTTGGAGTGAATACTGGCTGTGCCAATTCCTGGCTTTCCTTCATCCCGGTAGGCAAGTGTACATTGGTGACAGCCCCGGTTTCCTTGTATTCTGCCCAGGCGGAGCCAGAGAGATAGCCACGGACGACGCACTCCACAGGGATGCGCTTTGCTTTGGCTACCACCATGGAGCGTCCAATAAGATAGTCAGGCAAATCTCCAGAGCAGCCCGACCAACTCCTCACTTCGTCTATATCCGCGTTGCTCCCGATTACCTTGATGAGGTGGTTGGGCACCACGTGAGCTGTCTGGCTGAACCAGAAGGCCGAGATCTGATTCAGGACCCTCCCTTTATCGGGGATTCCGCAGGGCAGGACGACATCGAATGCGGATATGCGGTCTGTGGATACTATGAGAAGTCTATCGCCTAGGTCGTAGACGTCCCGCACCTTGCCACGTCGGAACAATGGAAAAGGTAAGCTTGTTTCTAGCAAAACGGCCATGAGCTTGTAGATTATAGAGCAAAACCAGGCCTCTGCAAAAGAGAAGCCGAGTTACCTCGGAGAGGACTAGAGGGAGTGAGGAGCCAGCCCCCCTTGCGCGAATTGGGTTTCCTCTCCGGGCTCGGAGTTGCCTTTCCTTCCGCCGAGTCCTATCCTGTCAAAGATGTCATCTACGTGTCTCAAGTAGTAATTGTGGTCGAACAGAGATTCTAGCTCAGCCTTGGATAAGTGGGCTGTTGTTTTGCTATCTGTCTCAAGCAGCGACAGGAGGCTTTTTCTTTCCTCCCAGGCTTTCATGGCATTGTCCTGTACTATCTTGTAGGCGTCCTCTCGGCCCACGCCTTTGTCTATCAACGCCAGAAGCACTCTCTGGGATGAGATGAGACCTCGAGTGAGGTCGAGGTTACGACGCATATTCTCAGGGTAGACCCTGAGCCCTTTCATGACAAGGGTAAACACAGTTAGGGCATAGTCCATCAGCAAGCAGGAGTCGGGCAACAGAACGCGCTCTGCGGACGAGTGGCTGATATCGCGCTCATGCCATAGCGCTATGTTCTCCATTGAGGTGAGGGCGTATCCTCTCATCAACCTGGCAAGTCCACATATACGCTCGCACAGTTCCGGGTTTCTCTTATGGGGCATCGCTGAAGAGCCTGTTTGACCCGCTTCGAAAGGTTCTTCAGCTTCTAGAATCTCGGTTCTTTGAAGGCTTCTGATCTCTGTGGCGAATTTCTCCAGGGAGCCAGCAATAATGGCTAGCGTAGTTGCGAACTGCGCGTGACGGTCGCGCTGTATTATCTGGCTGGATATTGGGACGGAGACAAGGCCCAGTTCTCTGCACGCTCTCTCTTCAACTTC
>DAOVBS010000005.1 GCA_030670425.1 Chloroflexota bacterium
CCGAAAGCTGGAGCACCCGTGTTCATATTCATAGTGGCGTTGAAATCCTTGACCAGGACCCTTGTTCCCGGCCTTATCAACTGTGCCAGTACCAGCCCGGCAATCACCTCGGCATTGTTGGTTACTATTCCTCCGGCGATAGTGGCGGGTGCGGTCCCGCCCATCACCTGGCCGCTGATTATGCGCAGAGGCAGGCCAGCTTCAGCGAATCTGAATGCGGACTCTATAGCGTCGCGGTAGACTGCCAGAGGTGGGGCCCAAGCACAGGTACCGAGGATCTCTATTCCAGCGGCCTGCGCCATTCTTATGGCGAATATCTCGGAATTGTTGGAAAAGCCCACACACTGGAACTTGGTGGAGTTCCTTATTCTGGCGGCCAGGCTCTCCAGCATAGCCATGCATGAAGGAACACCCTCAAACCCGAAGTAGGGCGTGTAAGGGGAGAAGAAGTGAACGGTGGGAAGTGCATCCAGGATGGCTACACCATCATAGTTCTCTTTCCTGGTTGCTGCTCTTGGCTCCCAGGTGTCCATCTCCACAGTCTGCTGGCCCGGTGCCACGGCAAGACAGAGAGTGTTACCCCCGACCATGAGGCTCTTCCGTGGATCCCTCGCCTGGGCGTGAAAGCTGCTGGGACAGTGGCGCAAAGACTCTTCAACCAAGCCCGGAGGAATCCTCGCTCTCATTTCATCGTAGTCCACCTTGCAGCCATTCTTCTCAAAGAGCTGCAGAGCCCTCTCGTGCTCCATCCGGACCCCGGTTACCCATAGGACCTCCAGAGTCCCCCTGTGAATGGCCTCCACCTGCTCCTCAGTCAGTATCTCCAGAGGCTTGAAAGTGCGCGTAAATCCGTTCTGTGCCATGTGCGCCTTCTCTATTTTGCCATCAGCTTCCTGGCGAGTTTCGCTGCCCCGGGGGCGGTAGGGTCGTAGCCATCCGCTCCGATGTTATCGGCGAATTCCTGGGTTATGGCCCCTCCGCCCACCATTATCTTCACTTTGTCTCTGAGGCCCTGGTTCTTGAGTGTCTCGATGACCTTTTTCTGTTCTGGAGCAGTCATCGTCATGAGAGCGGACATAGCGAGGATATCGGGCTCGTATTTCCTTACGCCTTCGACGAACTGCTCAGCGGTGACATTGATGCCCAGGTCCTCTACGGCGAACCCCTCAGCCGTGAGTAGCGTGGCCACCATGGTCTTCCCAATAGTGTGGATATCGCCATAAACGGTTCCTATCACCGCAGAGCCCAGGCTCTCTCTCTTGGCTCCTACCCTCTGCAATTCTTCGTCAATTACTGGAGTGGCAGCGGACATAGCATCTGCGGCGCCGACCAAATCGGGAAGAAAGAGCTCACCTGCTCCAAAGCCGTTGCCAATTTCCCTTATCGCCTCAGTCATGGCGCGCAGCGCCTCGTTGGGGTTCATCTTCTCCTGGACTGCTTTCTTAGCCCAGTTCGCTGCCGCTTCGCTATCGTATTCCAGGATGGCTTTCTTCAGGTTTTCGATGATCTCAACGCTCATGTTTCCCTCCTCTCTAGGTTTGCGTCCCAGAGCACAGGGTTAATCCTGCAATCTGGACAGGCCGTCGCGGCCTGTTTAACTCGGCAGGTACTCTGAACCCCGTGTGTGATGGAACCGCCGAGTCAAGCCCGGGATCACCCTGGGTTCTGGAATTATAGTTGCCAGTGTCTACAAAAGCAATGGTTCCAGGTGTGAGGAGATGGGCCGCTATGCTATGTAAGGCTTGTCTAGCTTTCCGCGGCGGTAACGGTATTGGCCAGGAGCATGGTAACAGTCATGGGGCCAACCCCGCCGGGTACAGGCGTGATGGCCTCGGCCTTTTCCTTGAGCGTATCGAAATCCAGATCGCCTACCAGGCGCTTTCCCGTCTTGGCAGAAGCGTCTTCTATGTAGTTCGAGCCGAAGTCTATGGCAATCACGCCATCCTTCACCATATCCGCGGTGATGAACCTGGGCCTGTCCACTGCAACCACCACCATGTCTGCCTGACGGGTATAGGTGGACAGGTCTGGTGTCGATGGGTGGCAAAGCATCACGTTGGCGCCTACTTTCTCCTGCGCCAGTATCGAGGCCAGCGGCTTGCCCACCAGGTTATCCACATTGACAATCACCACGTTCTTGTCTCTGAGGTTGCCGTATCCGCTACGAACAAGCATTTCGCAGATCCCGACAGGAGTGGCGGGAAGAAATGCCTGCTGGCCCAGCCAGGCCTTGCCTACGTTGCTGGGATGAAATCCATCAACATCTTTCCCGGGTGATACAGCAGCCAGGATTCTGTTCTCGTCGAGGTGTTGGGGAAGAGGCAGCTGCACGAAAATGCCATGAACCCGGGCATCAGCATTAAGCGTTTCAATTTCCCTGAGCAACTCCTCCTCTTTGATATCCTGAGGCAGTCGAACCATTTGGGAGCGGATGCCCACGTCGCCGGCCGCCTTTTCCTTGAGTCCGATGTAGGTAGCGGAGCCGGGGTCATCGCCAACAAGGATGCCGGCAATCCCCGGAGTAACTCCCTTCTCCTCAAGTTTGCGTGTCCTCCCCTTCAATTCCTCCCTTATTTCAGTTGATAACTTCCTACCGTCGAGAATTGTAGCGGACATACTATGGCCTCCTGAAGAACGGACTTCTATTTCTGGCTAAGCGCTGAACTTCTCAGCGGACTTGACGGTATTGGACAGCAGCATTGCTGTCGTCACCGGCCCGGTGCCGCCAGGGACCGGGGTTATCTTTGCCGCCTTGTTCACCACTGCTTCAAAATCAACGTCTCCAACCAGTCTGGGCTTGCCTGTGGCAGGATCCTCTACTTGATTCACTCCTACATCGATCACTATGGCGCCTTCTCCTACCATGTCTGCTGTGATCGCCCTGGCTTTCCCCATAGCAGCAATCAGTATGTCAGCTTGCCTGGTGACTGCGGGAAGGTCCGTGGTCCTGGTGTGACAGATAGTCACAGTGGCATTAGCCCCCTGTTGCTTCTGGATGAGAATGCCCGCCAGTGGCTTTCCCACGATATTGCTCCGGCCGCAGATGACCACGTGCTTTCCCTCTGGGCTGTTGCCGCTGCGCACCAGCAACTCCTGGACTCCGTAGGGGGTGGAGGGGAGGAAGGTCTCCTCTCCCAGAAGCAGTTTTCCCGTGTTTATGGGGTTGGTGCCGTCAATATCTTTGTCAGGCGAGATGGCGCTTTCTGCTTGAAGAGTGTTGAGGTGTTTGGGCAGGGGCAATTGAAGGATAATGCCGTGGAACTGGGCGTCGCCGTTGAGTTCGGCGATTTTCCTGTGCAGCTCTGTCTGAGAGATGTTCTCTGGAAGCGTAAACGTCTCGGTAAATATGCCCACTGCTTCGCAACCTTTGCCGATGCCGCGAAGATAGGACAATGAGGCGGGATCCTCTCCGACCAAGATTGCGGCCAGTCCTGGCGCAATTCCTTTATCCTTGAGTGCTGCGATCCGTAGCTTGAGGTCTTCCCGGATTTCGCTGGCTATTTGTCTTCCGTCAATTATCTCCGCTGGCATCTATGCCTCCTTCGTGTAATGAGATTGCGCCCTAATCGTATCACATTGTCTCCTGGCGAGTCATCGTCTGTGGGGGGAGTCACCACACCCAATTGCCCTCGAGCCGCTAGAGCGATGAGGCAAGCACAAAGGGTTTGCGGTACCGAGGGGACAGAAGCTTAGCCCTTCGTTGCAGCCAACTAGCGGCTGCAAATACTACTTTTGGACGATGACAAACAGCAAATCGGTTGCTAGACTCAGGAGACTCTTCGTTCAAATAACCATCAAAGGAGGACGTATCTTATGACTGAGGAGGTCAAATGGGGGAATCCGGGGGCTCTGGGGCTAGCCGGATTCGGATTCAACACTATTCTTTTACAGATACATAACCTAGGCCTGATACCCAATGTTGAACCTCTGCTATACGGCTTCTTCTGGGGAGGCATAGCACAGATCATAGCTGGCGTGATCGATGGTCGCCGGGGAGACACGTTCGGGTTGACCGCGTTCATCTCCTATGGCGTGTTCTGGATAGGTCTGAGCTTCATGTTCCTCATGCAGTGGCTTGGAGTAGTGACTCTGTCGAATTCAGGGCTTGCCTGGACCTTCATCATGTGGGGTATCTTCACCGGCTATATGGCTGTAGCTACGTTCAGAATCTCTAGAGTGCATGTATTCGTGTTTGTTACCTTGACCATTCTGTTCGGACTGCTGGCTGCTGTTTTCTTCGGTGTCCTCTCGGCCAAGGTTGCCGCGGTCGAAGGAATCTTCTGTGGTGGGGCGGCGGTATACGGGTCCGCAGCCGTGATTCTGAACGCCGTCTACGGAAGGTGGGTTCTGCCCATAGGGCTGCTGCACAAGTAAGAGCAGAGTGGAGGCCGGGATACTACTGAGAATGCCCAGGGACAAGCTGAGGGTAGCCCCTTTTTCTGGGAAGTCCGGGCGAATTCCTCCTTAGCTGTTGACGTACACCCGGGGTACTCTCTTCCCCACGGTGGTGACTACCTCGTAGTTGATGGTGCCTATCTTAGCTGCAAGCTCATCCGCGGTCGGCTCCTGGCCGAAGACAATCGCTTCGTCGCCCGCCTGGACGTCCGGCACATCGGAGACATCGATCATACACATATCCATGCAGATGCGGCCAATTACAGGAGCTCGCCTCCCCTTGATCAAGACCTCTCCTTTGTCGGCCAGCGCCCGCTTGTAGCCATCGCCGTATCCCAGGGGAAGTGTTGCCACCCTAGTCTGTTTCTGGGTAACGAATGTCCTCCCGTAGCTAATGGGAGTTCCCTGTGGTACCGTCTTGAGGTAGCAGACTCTGGTCTTCAGGGTCATTGCGGGTTTTATCTCGATGCTGTGACTGACCTCTGTAGAGGGATAGAGGCCGTAGATGATGAGCCCTGGTCTTACCAAGTCGTAGTAGGACTCTGGAAGGTCCAGGGTAGCTGCGCTATTTGCCATGTGTCTCTGGGGCAGCTCAATGCCAGCATGCTGGATTTCGCGGATAGTCTGTTCGAAGAGTTGGAGCTGGTGTCGGGCGAAGGTCTTGTCTCTCTCGTCTGCGGCAGAGAAGTGACTGAACAGGGCGGTAACCTTCAGATTCCGGCAGCTCCTGGCTCGGTGCAGGAAGAGGACAACCTCGTGCGGTTCTAGCCCAATTCGCCCCAGGCCTGTTTCTACCTTGACATGAACGTTGACCTGAATAGAGGCGCTACCAGCCTCCCGGTCGAGGGCCTCGAGGAGGGCGATAGAGCTCACAGTCTGGTCCAACCGGGAATCCACCACCTTCCAGGCTTCGTCTGGCTGAATGAGTCCCAGAACCAGTATGGGGGCTTCGATCCCCGCTTCTCTCAGGTGCTGGCCCTCCTCTGGAAGGGCAACAGCCAGAGAATCTGCTCCATTTCTGAGGGCTGTCCGGCTGACCTCCACGGCGCCATGGCCGTAGCCGTCGGCCTTGACAACCGCCATCAGGCCTCTCTGGTCTCCTATTTTCTTCCGTATGGCGGCGACGTTGTGGGAGATGGCTCCCAGATCGATGATTGCCCTTGTGGCTCGCTCAGTCCCGCGTTTCTCTTGTTGCACCTACTGCCCCTCCCAAGGCCGTACTCTTGTTGAGCGCTGCAGACATGGCTGCGGTTGGGCCTCCACGCCGCAAGCCCTGATGAAGAATCCGGTCTCACAGCTTATCAGGTTTCGGCCGGAACGGGAAATGCTAGCCTGTCTCAGGATCTGCGCATTCCCTTACCCCTGGAGTAGCCTCTTTAGCGCCAGCCGCCACTTGCTTCCCAGCCGCTTCGTGTCCAGTCTGATCTGTGTTGAGGTTACCCTGATGGCGTCTCCATATTCTGTAGGATGAGCCAGCATGTTCGGCGTTTTCCCAGAGGCCATGCTCAGTACTATCTGTTTTCCCTGGGCGCGGATAGACTCCACACCTGCCCTGGCTGCCAGTATCTTGATTTCGAGCATCTGGAGGAGGTTCTCTGCTGGCTGTGGCAAAGGCCCAAATCTGTCTCCAAGCTCTTGAGCCATGTTATCTACCTCTTCGGTGCTCTTTATACTCGCCAAGCTGCGGTAGAGGCTCAGGCGAGTGGCCAAGCTGGGCACATACTCTTCAGGTATGTAGGCGGTCAGGGGTAGGGCTATGCTGGGGGTGGGCTCCTCCTCCCTCTTTCTTGTCTCACCTGACTCGCCCGCCTTCAGTTCTTCCACAGCCTCGGCCAGCATCTGGGAATAGAGGTCAAAGCCAATGGCGGCTATGTGTCCGCTCTGTCTTGCGCCCAGAAGGTTGCCTGCTCCGCGGATTTCCAGGTCTTTCATGGCGATGCCAAAGCCAGCACCCAGCTCAGTAGCCTCGAAGATGGTGCGGAGTCTCTTGTGAGCCTGAGGGGTCAACTGCTTTCCTTTGTCGAAGAGGAAATATGCGTAGGCCTGATTGATACCGCGGCCGACTCGGCCTCTTAGCTGATAGAGCTGGGTTAGACCGAACTTGTCGGCCTGGTCAACGACCAGGGTGTTGACGCTAGGCATATCCAGGCCCAGTTGAACAATGGTGGTGGCGACCAGAACGTCGTGTTTGCCGGCTATGAAATCCGCCATCACCCGTTCCAGTCGGTCCTCGGGCATTTGTCCGTGGGCCATAGCCATTCTCGCCTCAGGCAGCAAGGCCTGCAATTTGCCTACCGTCATGGCGATATCCTGAACCCGGTTATGGACGAAAAAGACCTGACCGTTTCTCTCGAGTTCTCGCAATATTGCCTGTCGGACGAGAGTGTCATCGTAGGTGCCGACGTAGGTCTTGATGGACAAGCGCTCCTCCGGCGGCGTCTCCATGATACTCATATCCCTGATTCCAGTCAGCGACATGTGAAGAGTGCGTGGAATCGGAGTAGCGCTGAGGGTGAGAACGTTGACCTCTTGCCTCATTTGCTTGAGTCTCTCTTTCTGCACCACGCCAAAGCGCTGTTCCTCATCAATTATTACCAACCCCAGGTCTCTGAAGAAGATGTCCTTCTGCAGCAAACGGTGGGTGCCGATGCATATGTCTATGGCTCCGCTGGCTACACCCTGGACGATTTGCGCCGCCTTTTCCTGGGAGCAGAAGCGGCTCAGCATTTCCACCCTGAGAGGGAAAGCCTGCAGTCTTTCGCCAAAGGTGGTGAAGTGCTGTTGCGCCAGCACCGTGGTGGGCACCAGTACAGCCACCTGCTTGCCATCCATCACCGCCTTGAAGGCGGCGCGCAGAGCTACTTCGGTCTTGCCGTAGCCTACATCTCCACAGATAAGCCGGTCCATTGGCCTGGGCCTTTCCATATCATCCTTAACCACGGCCACAGCTTCAGCCTGGTCTGGCGTCTCCACGTAGGGGAACGATGCTTCCAGCTCTTGCTGCCATAGCGTGTCGGCGGAGAACGCAAAACCCGCAGTTACCTCTCTGGCGGCATAGAGGGCGAGGAGCTCTCGGGCAATATGATCTACAGACTCCTTGACCCTGTCTCTCGTCCTGTGCCAGTCGTGGGTCCCCAATCGGCTCAGAGTTGGCGCCCGGTCGCTGGTTCCGACATAGCGGGTGAGGCGCCCTATCTGGTCCGTGGGCACATAGAGCCTATCGCCAGCGGCGTACTGCAGGACAAGGTACTCTCTCTCCACTCGATCCGTGGTTAGCCTGGACAACCCGGTGAACTTGCCTATGCCGTGGTCCACGTGAGCAACGTAATCGCCGGGGTCTAGCTGGGGTACCAGCCACCGACGGCGCACAGGCATCTTCTTGCTGGGGCGCGGTTGTCTCACGAAGCCGAAGAGCTCAGCGTCCGTCACCAGCGTTAGCTTGTTGCTCATCGCCCAGCCTCGGGCCAGCGAGCCGTGAATCAGCGTGACTGACCCGTAGGGTGGCACCCGGTCTATCCGGGAAGTTGCTGGGGAACAGATGCCCGCTTCCTGAAGAAGCTCGGCCAGGCGATTTGCCTGATGGCTAATCACCACCAGACGTTGCCTTGCTTCGATCGCTTCCTGGGAAGCTTCGAGGAAGCTTCCCAGCCTGCCGCTGTAGCTTTGAGGCAGTGTGAAAGGCAAGCCCCCGGTGGAGACCTCAGAGCTATCCCAGGGTGCCAGTACCAGCCGTTTTCTTGTTCTGAATCTTGGCTCCAATTCCTCCCAGGCGAAATAAGGTGCGACAGCTTGCGCAGGCAACTCACCGACCTCTGAGTTCTCCCTCCTGAACTCTCGGGCTTCCCTGTTCAGCCTTTCAACGACGGCCTTAGTCTCTTCAGGACTATCGATGATGACAATGCAGTTGTCGGCATCCAGGTAGTCAATGATGTTCCCAGTGTTGAGGGTCTCTCTGGTTGGTGTGATGGTTACGGCGGGTATTTGCTGCGTTGAGCGTTGGTCTGCCGGATTGAAGAGCCTTATGCTCTCTATCTGCTTGCCCAGGAATTCCATTCGAACCGGCCACTGGTCAGATGCTGGGAAGATGTCGATAATACCACCCCGTTTGCTCATCGTGCCGGGCACTTCAACGATTTCCTCCATTTCATAACCCATGTCTTGCCACCTGGGGATCAGGTTCTGTGGGTCGGCAGCCATGCCTTGTGTAAGTGTGTGACAGACGGAACTGAACTCCGTTGGAGGTATGGTCTTGCTTATTGCTGCCAGTGCTGAGCTGACTATCAGGGGTGGCCTATCACCGCCTAGGCCGAGAGCTAGGGCTGCCAGGGCCTGCGGCCTTTCCAGCATAGCAGGGGGAGAAGAGGGGAGGTGCCGGTAGGGTAGGAGGTCAGGTTCGGCGAAGCGAAACAAGCTTGCTGAAGGCGGACACCAGAGTTGAAGTTGCTCATGGAGCCTCCCGGCGTCTTCAGGGTGTGGCACTATCACCAGCGCCGGAAGATCGAGTTCTTCGTATAGAGCAGCTATCAGAAAGGGCTTGGCGGCATCCAGGACCGTTGTCTCGTGTTCGGCCCTAGCTGTGGCTAGCCGCTGGACCAACTGCTGGTAGGCTGGCATCTGTCTGAGCAGGGGCAGCAGGCAAGATAGATTCATGGGTGGCTGTAGTATAGCAAGGTTGGTTTGGCTTGTTGACCTGGGGTGCCGTTGCTATAATCTGAGCAATGCCCTACAAGCGCATAGTGGTCAAGTTCGGCACAAGCCTGCTCACTTCAGGTACGGACCACCTTGACCTGGCAGTTGTGAGCGACCTGGTGCGGCAGGTGTCACAACTTCACCGCCAGGACAAGGAGATAGTGGTGGTTTCCTCGGGGGCGGTGGCGGTCGGGCGGCAGAAACTGAAGGGAATCGAGGAACGTAAGAGCACGCCTTTCAAGCAGGTTCTGGCTTCGGTGGGGCAAGGCCATCTCATGCACATTTATGAGGAGCTGTTTAGTCAGCATAACATAACGATAGCGCAGGCACTGCTGACGAAGAGTGATCTCTCCGACCGCGCAGGCTATCTGAATGCACGCAATACGCTGCTGGCGCTTGCTGGTCTTGACATAATCTGCATCGTGAATGAGAACGACGTTGTTGCTATTGATGAAATCGAGGAGCTGAAGTTCGGGGACAATGATAATCTGTCGGCTATGGTGGCGAACCTCATCGATGCTGATCTTCTGGTGTTGCTCACGGACATGGGGGGCTTGTATACAGCGGACCCGCACTATGATTCCAAGGCGAGGGTCATTCGTCGTGTAGAGCGAATTGATGCTGAGATCGAACGGCTGGCGGGCAGCAGCGGCAATATCCAGGGCATCGGGGGAATGGTGACTAAAATTGAAGCAGCCAGACTGGCTACTTCTTCTGGTGTGAGCGTAGTCATCGCCAGCGGAAGGGAGCGCGATGTTCTGAGGAGGATTGACGAAGGCGAAGGCCTGGGGACGCTCTTTCCGGCTCAGGTGAACAAGATAGAAAGCAGGAAGAGGTGGATGCTGAGCGGGCTGGCATCGAAGGGCAGGGTGGTGGTGGATGACGGTGCTGCCCTGGCCCTGAGGAAACATAACAAGAGCCTGCTGCCCGCCGGTGTTCTGGATGTGGATGGGGAGTTCCAGCGGGGTGATATTGCTGACATATTGAGCGCGGAGGGAGAACACATCGGCTGTGGTGTGTGCAACTATAGTTCGGTCGATATCGCCATTATCAAAGGGGCACATTCTGACAGGATCCTTGAGCGTTTGGGGCATGAATACGGCGATGAAGTGATACACAGGAACAACATGGTGGTCTTGTAGAAGGAGAGAGATCATGGAACCAGCGGTAAACCAACTAGAAGAGAAGGGGAGGGTGGCGAAGGCAGCATCGCGGAAACTTGCTTTCCTTCCTACGGAGGTCAAGAACAGAGCTCTGCTTGGCATTGCTGAGGCCCTCATTGGCAAGAAGGAGGCAATTCTGGCTGCCAATAGAATCGACTATGAACAGGCTGAAGCTTCAGGGATGAACGAGGCGATGCTTGACAGGCTTCTGCTATCGCCGGGCCGGCTTGATGCTATGTCGCTGGATGTCAGGATGGTGGCTGCTCTGCCCGACCCGATAGGCGAGATGATTGAGATGCGCACCCTGCCCAGCGGGTTGCAAGTGGGGAGGAAGAGAGTTCCTCTGGGAGTTATTGGGGCTATATATGAGAGCCGCCCCAATGTGACCATAGATATCTCGAGTCTGTGCCTTAAGTCGGGCAATGCCGTCATTCTCCGTGGTGGTAAGGAGGCTATGAACTCCAACAGCGCACTGGCAAGGGTAGCTCAAGACGCGTGTCGTGAAGCTGGAGTGCCCGAAGGGGCGATTCAACTTGTCGAGCACCCCGAGCGATCCCTGGTCGAGCATATGCTACAGATGAAGGGAGTGATAGACCTAGTAATCCCCCGGGGTGGTTCCGGGTTGATAAAGCTCGTTTCGGAGAAAGCTGCCATGCCTGTGGTCACCGGTGGAATAGGCGTTTGTCATACATACGTGGATAAGAGTGCTGACCTGGATATGGCGGCGGCCATAGTGTATAACGCCAAGGTGCAGCGTCCAACTGTGTGCAACGCGCTGGACTGTGTTCTAGTCCACGGCGAGGTTGCTGGGGCTTTTCTGCCTCGCCTTGCCAGGGAATTGGCGGAAGCAGGAGTTGAAATGCACTGCGACGAACGGGCTATGATGATTCTTCAGGCCAGCCGTTTTTCGAACTTGGTTCCGGCGACTGATGAGGACTGGGGGAAGGAATATCTGTCTCTAAAGGCGGCTATCAAGGTAGTTGATTCGCTGGACGAAGCCCTGGGGCACATTGAGAGGTATGGCTCGGGTCACTCTGAAGCTGTTGTAGCGGAGGACTACTCGACGGCTATGAGGTTTCTCAATGAAGTAGATGCTGCCTGCGTTTATGCCAATGCCAGCACCCGCTTCACCGATGGGTCGCAGTTCGGTCTGGGTGCCGAAATAGGCATAAGCACTCAGAAGTTCCACGCCAGAGGTCCAATGGGCCTCAAGGAGATAACGAGCTACAAGTGGGTTATCTTCGGTAGCGGGCAGGTTCGCCCTTAGGCCAGAGCCCTCAAGGAATTGCTCTGGATCTTGAAGATCTGCCTGATGCCCTCCTGTGCCAGAGACAGAAGTAAATTGGTGGCCTCTTTGGAGAAAGGCTTGCCTTCGGCAGTCCCCTGGATTTCCACGAACTCGTTCTTATCGGTCATAACCACGTTGAAATCGACCTCAGCGCGGTAGTCCTCTTCGTAGCAGAGGTCGAGCAGGGCGTCTCCACTCACAATTCCAACGCTGGTGGCCGCTATCATTTTGTTCAGGGGCATAAATCGCAGCATCCCTTGTTTCTTGACCTTGTGGAAAGCTTGATACAGGGCAACGTAGCCGCCGGTGATGGCTGCCGTCCTGGTGCCCCCATCCGCCTGCAGGACGTCGCAATCCACCACGAATGTTCTCTCTCCCAGCGCGGCCAGATTGGTCGCTCCTCTCAGGCTACGGCCCACAAGCCTCTGGATCTCCTGGCTTCTTCCTCCCGACCTGTCGCGTGGGGTTCGGGTGAGTGTGGAGCGCGGCAGCATGGCATACTCGGCGGTAACCCAGCCCTCGCCACTGCCTCTGAGAAAAGCTGGCACCCTTTCCTCCACGGATACAGAGCAAAGCACTCTTGTTTTCCCCAGCTCAATGAGAACGGACCCTTCGGCGAAGCTCTGGTATCCCAGCGTTATGCTTAGCGGACGGAGTTCATTGTTGGCTCGGTTGTCTATTCTTGTCATGGGAATGGTCTCTCAGACTTGATATGTTAGAGAGATTCGGTTAAGATGTAAAGCTGAATTTTCCTGGGGGGTACAACAGATGAAAAGATCCAAGCTGCTTTGTCTCTTAGTAAGCTTCACTCTGTGTCTGGCGGTGTTTGGCGGGCTAGTATACCCGCAAGTGGTCAGCGCTGACTCGGAGGAAGAGGAGCCAGCTCCGGAGCCAGTATTGGAACTTCAGGCTAAATATCCGTCGCTGGAAGGGCCGGCGGATACCGTCTTTGAATTTGAGGTTGGCTTTGCCTACCGTCAGGGCAAACAGCCACTTGACCTTGAACTTATTACGACTGCGCCCGAGAGCTGGCTGGTCTACATAGCTGAATCAAGCTACAACAAGGACAAGCGGATAACCGCCGTTCGCCTTGAGACTTACTCCGTGGCAGAGAAGGTAGTGGTGATCGCTGTCGCCCCATTCTGGCTGTTCCCGGACCCCGGGGACTACACCATCAAGGTCGACGCGGTGTCGGAGGAACTCAGCGACAGCGTTGACCTAACGGCCACAATCACCGCGCGATACGGTTTTGCGGTGGAAACCAGCAGCGGCCGGCTGAACACCAAAGCTACTGCAGGAAAAGAAAGCAGTTTCTCCATTGTGCTGACCAACACTGGGACTGCAGTCCTGGACAGGCTCAGTTTCTCTTCGACGAAGCCGTCAGGAATCAACAATGAAGAATGGAAGGTAACCTTCAAGCCGGACAAGATAGAGGGCCTTGGGCCGTTGGAGCAGCAGGAGGTTGAGGTTACCATAAGCCCGCCATCCAAGACCATCGCTGGGGACTACATGACCATCTTGAAGTTCGATAGTGATCCCGACCCTTCGTCCGAACCTCCCAAGCTTGATATCAGGGTGACGGTATCCACTCCCACCAAGTGGGGTCTGATAGGGGCTTTCATTGTGGTTGCTGTGATAGCTGGTGTAGTGCTGGTCTTTAGACGCTACGGTCGGAGATGAGGGATGGGCCAGGTTGTTGTTCAGACGGAGAACCTGACCAAAGCCTATGATGGTTTTACCGCCGTTGATGGGCTTAACCTGCGCATAGAGGAGGGGGAGGTGTATGGGTTTCTCGGTCCCAATGGAGCGGGTAAAACGACCACTCTGTTGATGCTTCTGGGGCTTACGGAGCCCACTTCGGGCACGGCGTGGGTCTGCGGCCATGACTCCACCAGGGAACCGCTAAAGGTGAAACGCATCGTTGGCTACCTGCCGGAGCGAGTTGGCTTCTACGAAGATATGACGGCGAGGCAGAATCTGAGATATACCGCTGAGCTAAACAGCATGCCGAGGGGAGAAGCCGAGGAGAAGATCGGTGGCCTGCTGAATACAGTTGGGCTGTCTGACGTAGCTGACCACCAGGTTAGCACGTACTCCCGGGGGATGAAGCAAAGGCTGGGTATAGCTGACATATGGGTCAAGGAGCCGAAGCTGGCCTTCCTTGATGAGCCCACTACCGGCATAGACCCTCAGGGGGTGGAGGATATTCTCGACCTCATGGTGAGCATGTCCAGGAAGAAGATAACCATAATCTTCTGCTCTCACCTGCTGCATCAGGTCCAGAAGATATGCGGCCGTGTGGGGATACTGGCCAAAGGGCGTCTGGTGGCCGAGGGCTCGATGGACCGTCTGGGTGGAGAGGCGGCGGGTGGTGGGCGGTACCGCATTGAGGCCGAGGTGGAGAGACGGAGCCGCGGACTTGTTGATTCTATAAGGAAGGTCAAGGGTGTGAGGGATGTGGAGAGCTCCGGCAAGTCACTGCTCATCAGTTGTGACAAGGACTTGAGAGGAGAAATATCCAGGATCATTGTTGCTGGTGAAAGCCAACTGCTGGGCATCAGGATAGAGGAATATAATCTGGAGAAAATCTACAAGAGGTATTCGAAAGAGGCTTAGCCATGTATGCTGTCTTCCGGAAAGAACTAGCCGATCATCTCAGCAGCAAGAGGTTCACAATCTTGTTCTTGCTGGTTTTCCTGGCTGCAGTGTTTGCCATCTACATAGCTCTTCAGAACATAAGGAGCGTGGTGACTCCAACTACGGAGTTCGTTTTCCTCAGGATTTTCACCACCTCGGGTAAATCGATGCCATCTTTTCTCTTCTTCCTCTCGCTTTTCATCCCCATTATAGGTATAGCTCTCGGCTTCAATGCCATAAATGGCGAGAGAAGCAGCGGCAACCTGAGCCGGCTCCTGTCTCAGCCAATCTACAGGGATTCGGTGATCAATGCTAAGTTTCTGGCCGGGCTAGCCGTTCTGGGTATTATGGTAGCTACGGTGGTTGCTATTGTTGCTGGACTGGGGCTCCGCATAGTTGGCGTGCCTCCAAACGCGGAAGAGGTGATGAGACTGGTGTTCTTCGCCCTGCTCAGCGTGATCTACGGTGCTTTCTGGATGGCGCTGGCTGTCCTTTTCTCCGTTTTCTTCAATCGTGCGGCTACGTCCATGCTGGCTTCGCTGGCGCTGTGGATATTCTTTTTCTTCTTCATGTCCATGATTGCCGTGGCTGTGGCCAATGTCTTGGTTCCCGTCGACCAGAACGCCAGTATGGAGTTGCTGGTCAGGAATGCCGAGGTTCAGGGGATGCTGGGACGCATCTCGCCCTGCACCCTCTACGGTGAAGCGACTGCTGCCCTGTTGACGCCCGAATTGGGCAGCCTCAACTTGGCTCTGTTGGTGATGGTTTCTGTGCGTGGCAGACTGGGCACTCCTCTTCCCCTGGGCGAGAGCCTTCTGCTCGTCTGGCCTCAGGT
>DAOVBS010000049.1 GCA_030670425.1 Chloroflexota bacterium
GGTTTGTCGTTAACCTGTATCGCCCCTTCTCCCGCGAAAAGCCTGACCTGAGCTATAGCGCACTTGCGCTTACCCGTTCCCCAGACATATCTCTCTTCACTCATCTATGATCCTTCCTTGGGGCCAAGCTGAGCACCGTGAGGATGCTCACCTCCGGCATAGACCCTAAGCTTCTTGAACATGTCCTTGCCCAAATGACTGTGGGGCAGCATCCCTTTCACAGCGTGCTCAATAACGCGGGTGGGATATCTGCTGAATACTTCCTCAAATGTAGGATCCTTCAAGCCTCCAGGATATCCAGAATGCCTGTAGTACCTCTTCTGCTCCGCCTTCTTTCCAGACACCTTCACTTTGGCGGCGTTAATCACCACAACGTAGTCCCCGGTGTCAAGGTTGGGAGCATGGATTGGCTTGTGCTTGCCCATCAGCAAAGTGGCTACCTCAACCGCCACCTTGCCCAGAATCTTTCCTGCCGCATCGACTACGTGCCACTCACGCTGGATATCCTTGGCTCTGGTAGCATATGTATTCACTTGCCAACCTCGTCGGGGATTGTCTCGCTCACCTGGTCAAGAGGCCTCGGATAGTTAACACGTGTCAGACACAAGCCCTTTGCCGGGGCCGTAGGGCCAGCCAGGCCAGGTTGCCTCTCCTCCATGACGTACCGGAAATGCTCAATGCTCAGTTTTCCCAACCCCAACCTAATCAAGAGCCCCATTGTATTGCGGACCTGGTGACGTATAAAGGAATTGGCCACCAAACATAGGACGAGAAACTCATCCCTCTTCTCCATGTTCGCTTCGTACATGCAGCGGGTCGTGTTGTCTACATCATCCAGCGAGGTAGCGAAAGAGGCAAAATCGTGTTCGCCTACCATCATCTGACATGCCTGCCGCATGGTCTCGATGTCCAGCGTCTTGGGCATAAACAGCGCAAACATCTCACTGAATGGCGATCTTGTCGGGCTATTCAGGATGTGGTAGCAATACTCCCGACTCAGAGCATCGCGTCGAACCTTGAAGTCATCGCCAACTGTGTAGGCCGCTTTGACCGCAACATCGCTGGGCAGGTAATGGTTCAACCCCTTGACCATAGTCATCGTACTCATCGCGGCGCTTGTCCGGAAACTCACCACTTGACCTTTGGCATGCACGCCAGCATCAGTCCTGCTGGCTGATATCACTCGGCTGCTCTGTCCACAAAGCTCGCTGACAGCCCGCTCAAGCTCGGCTTGAATGGTGGGCAGGCCAGTCTGCCACTGGAACCCATGGTAGCGTGTGCCATTGTACTCTACAACTAGAACAAACCTAGTGAGGCTCACCGCTCAACCAGTTCGATTTGAGCCATGCTAGCGTTATCACCACGGCGAGGCCCTAGCTTCACCAAGCGGGTGTAGCCGCCAGCGCGATCAGCAAACCTCGGAGCAACCTCGCCGAAGAGCTTCTCGACCACCCTCTTGTCCACTATGAACTGCAAAGCCCTTCTTCTTGAAGCAAGGCTACCATCCTTACCCAGAGTGATCATCTTCTCAGCCAAGCTGCGGATTTCCTTGGCCTTGGCTTCAGTAGTAATCATGTGCTCGTGCTCCAAGAGCGTGGTTACCTGATTCCGGTACAGGGACCACCGGTGACCAGTAGGCCTGCTCAGTCTCCGTCCAGCTATCCGATGCCTCACTTTGTTTTCCCTTTCGCCTTTGGCCCAACGGGAAATCCCAACCCCACCAGCACTTCCTCCACTTCCCCTTGAGACTTCGCCCCAAAGCCAGGCAGAGGCGGCAATCCCGCCCTGCTTCTCTCCAGCAGTTGCCCCAGAGTCAGTATATCTCCCCTCCTCAGACTGTTGTAGGCACGAGTCGATAGGCCCAACTCCGCCAAAGGCATATTGTACTTCTCAGGAGAAATAGACAGACCGTTGATTTCACCCACCCGCTCCGCCGCCGCGATTTCCAGTTCCCTGAAAGAGGATAGTTGGTCAATCAGGATGTCAGCACTCTGGCTAACCGCTTCCCATGGAGAAATGGTGCCATCGGACCAGACTTCCAGGATGAGCCTCTCCGGGCTCTTCTCTTCACCAGGCATCACCGATTCCACCGAGAAATTGGCTTTGCGAACTGGTGTGTAGATAGCATCCAGAGGCAAAGCCCCCACGGGTAGCAGGTCACCCATCGATTCAGCAGGCACATAGCCTCTGCCCAATTCCACATTAAACTCCACGCGCAGCTCAGCCTCGGGAGAATCCAGAGTAGCCAGGCGCAGTTCGGGATTGACCACTTCGAAATCTGCTGTCTGCCCTATATCAGCAGCGCAGACTTCGCCTTCGCCCTTTGCGTCCAGAGTCAACATTCCCGGTTGGCGGGAAAGGAACTTCAACCTCAGCTCCCTGACGTTGAGCAAGAACTCCGTGACATCTTCCTTCACGTGAGGAATACAGGTGAACTCGTGCTGGATTCCTTCAATCTTGATCCAGGTTACGGCAGCCCCCGGCAGGGCACTGAGAAGTATCCGGCGCATGGTGTTGCCCAAGGTGGTGCCGAAGCCCACCTGCAGAGGCTCAGCAGTGAAGCGCCCGTAGTTATTGGCGCTCTCAACACACTTCACACTGGGGATAGATAGACTATGCAAGGGATGGGGCCTCCTTCAACTCACCTTGAATAATACTCAACGATAACCCTGCCATCGAACCTGGGATCGATATCATCCTTGCCAGGCAAAGCCAAGACGTTGCCTATCATTCGCTGTTCATTCAAGCTCAGCCAGCCAGGGATGCTCCTCCCCTTGATTTCTTCAGCTAGCCTCTTGTAGTATCCGGTCCTGACGCTTCTCTCACGCCACGTGATAGCATCTCCAGACTTGGCCAGATAGGAAGGGATATCCACTTTGCGTCCGTTGACACAGATATGACCGTGCCGGACTACTTGCCTGGCCTGAGCACGAGAAGAGGCGAAGCCCAGACTATAGACTACATTGTCCAGCCGTCTCTCCATCAACACGAGAATGTTCTCTCCCGTGATACCAGGAGCTTTCTTGGCCTCAGCAAAGAAGCGGCGAAACTGCCTCTCCAGGACACCATAGCTGAAACGAACCTTCTGCTTTGCTTTCAACTGTAGTGCACGCTCGGATTCTCTGCGCCGTCGATTCCTGGAGCGCTCTTTGGGACGGGCGCTCCTCCTCTCCAGCGGGCATTTGGAAGAGGAACACCTCTGCCCTTTGAGCATCAGTTTCTCACCAATGTGCCGACACTGGTGACAGACGGGGCCGATGTAGCGCGCCATACCCTACACCTTCCTCCTACCACGAGGACGGCAACCGTCATGAGGAATAGGAGTCACATCTCTAATCCCGGTCACGGTAAGACCTGAAGCCTGCAAGGCACGGATAGCAGCTTCACGGCCACTGCCGGGGCCTTTGATGTAAACCTCGATGCGACGCAGGCCGCCGTTAGACGCCTCACGTCCTGCTCCCTGGGCAGCCAGTTGAGCGGCATACGGAGTACCCTTCTTCGAGCCCTTGAACCCAGCCTTACCCGAACTTCCCCAAGAGATCACGTTGCCCTCAAGATCAGCAATGGTAACAATAGTGTTGTTGAAGGTAGACTGGATATAAGCTCTGCCCTCAACGATCCCCCTACGTATCTTTTTGCCCGGCTTGGCTCTCTTCTTCTTTGGCATCTAGCTACAAACCACCTATTTCTTAGCTACACCACGCCTCTGTCCTCTCCCAGCTACCGTCTTCTTTACACCTCTTCTGGTGCGAGCATTGGTGCGCGTCCTTTGACCATGAGCAGGCAGATTCATGCGGTGCCTCATTCCCCTATAACAACCAGTATCAACGAGGCGCTTTATGTTGAACTGAACTTCCCGCCTGAGGTCACCTTCAACCTTACACTGCCTGTCAACGACGCCGCGGAGATGGCTGACCTGCTCCTCAGAAAGGTCCTTGACCTTGATGTCTGGAGCAACCTCGGCAGCTGCCAGAATCGTCTGGCTCAACGCAGGACCAATGCCATAGACATATTGCAGGGCTACCTTGACTGGTTTGCCCTTAGGAAGATCTACCCCAGCGATGCGTGCCATGGACTACTACTAATCAAACAATGCGGTGGATGACTTTCCTGAGGGAATTAGCCCTGCCTCTGCTTGTGCCTTGGATTCACACAGATAACCCTGACAACTCCCTTCCTTTTGACTATCTTGCACTTACTGCAACGCCGCTTTACTGAAGAACTCACCTTCATTTTCAGTCACGAAAAACAAAACCGTGTAATAATAGACGATTCCTAGCAAACTGTCAAAGGCGAAAGCTACTTGATTCGATAGGTGACCCTGCCCCGGCTCAAATCATAGGGCGAAAGCTCCACCAAGACCCTGTCGCCAGGCAGAATCTTGATGTAGTGCTTTCTCATCCTACCCGAGATATGAGCCAGCACCGTATGGCCGTTAGCCAGCCCAACGCGAAACATAGTATTGGGCAGGCACACAGTCACCTTGCCCTCGACCTCTATCTTCTCTTTCCTGGCCATATCCTCCTCTAGGTGAGTACCTCAGCTTCTCCATCCATAATGGCAATGGTGTGTTCAAAATGCGCCGAAAGGCTCCCGTCAGCCGTGAGCACAGTCCATTGGTTAGGAGCCAACTTGGTGTACCAAGCGCCGGCGTTTACCATCGGTTCAATAGCCAGAGTCATGCCCTTACGAAGCAAAGGACCCTTGTTCAAGCCGAAATTGGGGACCGCCGGCTCCTCGTGTAACTCTCTGCCTACACCATGGCCGGTATATTCCCTGACCACAGAAAAGCCTCTTGACTCAGCACATTCTTGAATGGCCATTGACACGTCTCCCACATGTGCCCCGCATTTGGCCTGGTGAATACCGGCAGTCAAGCTGCTTTCCGCCGCCGATATGAGATCCCTGGCCTGCTGACTTACGCTCCCCACCCCCACCGTTATGGCTGCATCCGTGTGAAAGCCATTGTAGAAGATGCCGGCGTCCAGAGAGACAATGTCCCCCTCACGCAGCATCCGCTCACCGGGAATGCCGTGTACTATCTCATCATTCACGGAGACGCACAGATTGGCCGGAAACCCACGGTAATTCTTGAAGGAAGGTCTGCCACCCCTTTTCCTCGACTCTTCTGCCATAACTACGTTGAACCGCTCGGTGCTGATCCCCACTCGTGTCTCCATTCTCAATATGTCCAAAATATCTGCCAGGATTCTGCCGCACTGCCGCATGATGGCCACTTCCTCGGCAGATTTCACTATGATCATCACTCTTCTCTCTTCTTGAGCAGAGAGATCATTTCCCCGGCCAACTCCTGAATTCCTTTGCAGCCATCCATCTCAACCAGTTT
>DAOVBS010000036.1 GCA_030670425.1 Chloroflexota bacterium
TGACACGCCAGCCCTCTGTCTGTTCCAGTGAGGCCTTGAACTTCCTGCTGGAGAGACAAACCAGAGGCAGGCCATACGTATGGACCAGTTCAAAGAACGAGTCGCTTTCCGTGGATTCCCCAGGTTCTCGGTTGCTGAAGACGAAAGTAAGCCTAGCTCGGATGCCACCACTGTAGATGCTATCCTGCACAGCTTGCAGGAGCTGGCGCGCAGCTTCGTCCCTTCCAGTAGAGAACCAACCGATGTTCAACAAAGGCGTCTCCTCACTCTTGCCCAAGTGCTGGCGAAATGGACAAGCGGGCTAGACATCTGGCCCATTATTCTACCCTGAGATAGACAACTCAAAAAGTCACTCGAGCCATTGAACTCAGGCATTTCTACGTAGGCCCTGCCGATTTCGCCTGAAGTGTGAGCGTCGCTTCCAGCACTGACGACCTTACCATACTTCAGCGCTAGGCTTCGGGCCTTGCCTGAACTACCGGGGAAAGGAGTGCGGGAATTAAGGACTTCGACGATGTCGACCTGACACAGGATCCTTGTTGATAACAAGTCGCGGGAGTCCTGTAGGAGCCATCGGCCGAAGGGATGGGGAATACAGACTAGTCCACCTTGTTCCCTAATCTCGGCAATCGTTTCCTCTGGTGACAATCCTGCGGGGATCGCATTGCTCAGGAATAGGCCCATGAGTTCTCCCTTGGACGTTCTGATCTCTTCAGCCACGATGACTGCAAAGGGAGCCATGTCTCTTAGCCTCAAGGCACCAGCGATAGTGTTGTGATCCGATACTGCTAGACAGCCTATGCCTGTCGCCAAGCATTGGTCAACTACCTGCTTCAGAGACGTACAGCAGTCTACCGAGTAACAGGTGTGAACATGCAGATCAGCTTTCATCAACCTGCTTTTTCCACGTATTCCCCGCTGCGGGTATCAACCTTGATGATGTCACCGACGTCGATGAAGAGGGGAACTTGGACAATGAGGCCGGTTTCGAGCTTCGCCGGCTTGTTTCCTCCAGTAGCGGTATTTCCTCTGAATCCAGGTTCGGTCTCAGCAACCTTGAGCTCCACGCCAATGGGCAACTCGACGCTCACCACGTCTCCCCTATGAGTAAGAATCTCGAGGACCAGACCATCTTTGAGGTAGGCTATGCCGTCTCCTATTTGAGCGGCGTTCAGCGTTGTCTGTTCGTAGCTCTCGGTATCCATGAAGTAGTACAGGTTGCCATCGTTGTACAGATACTGAACTGGCCGGCGTTCCAGGAAGGCTGGGCTGAACTTGTCGTTGGCCTGAAAAGCGCGCTCGATGACGTTGCCACTGGGGATCTCGCGGAGCCGCAGGCGGACCTGTGCTGAGCCCCTCCCTATCTTGATATGATGGTATTCGGTGACGTAGTATATCTTCCCGTCCAGCTCTATGGCGATTCCTTTTCTCAGCTCTCCAACGTCAATCATTGGATAACCTCCATCACTTTCTCTGACTTGGTAAGCTCTCTAGCCTTGCCTTCTTCTAGAACAACCATATCCTCAATCCTACATCCACCGAATCCAGGGATGTAGATGCCGGGCTCTACGGTAAAGACCATGCCCTCGGCAAGCGAATCAGAAGAAGCGGGAGCGGCCCTTGGAGCTTCATGAACAGCCAAGCCGACGCCATGTCCCAGGCCATGTCCAAAGGCATCACCGTAGCCTGCTTGCTTGATGGTGCTTCGAGCTAATTGGTCTGCCTCAGCAGCAGTCATGTTCGTCTTGATCTGGCGGATAGCCCTGAGCTGTGCTTCTAAGACGATGTTGTAGATCTCTGACAGAGTCCTGGGGGCTTGTCCCAGGCAGAGGGTGCGGCTACAGTCGCTGCAATAGCCGTTGATTCTGGCACCCATATCGATGATGACTGGTTCGTTTTGAGCAATTGTTCTTTCTGAGGGCTTCGCATGAGGCAAGGCTGAGTTGGGACCCGAGGCCACCATAATTTCAAAGGGTACTCCTTGACTGCCTCTCTGGCGGATGAAGGCCTCCATTTCCCAAGCTAGCCTTCTCTCGGTTATGCCGGGATGAATCAATGACCTCGCCTGTTCGAAGGCAGCATCCACCAGCTTTGCCGCTCGTGTGATGTACTCCAATTCCTCTGGCTCCTTTATGCATCGAAGACGCTCCACTATGCCCGTAGTGGGAACGATCTCAAGACCCAAGTGTTTGGCTCTCAATGTCTCGTTGAGCTGATTGTAAGTGGCAAAGGAGATGTGGTTCGCCTCAAAGCCCAAGTTGTGCCATCCTAAACTGGAAGCCAACTCAGGAAGCCAGTTAAGTAGCTCTCCCTTGATCGGATTGATTTCGAAATTGCGCGCCTCCTGTTTCGCCTGCTCGACATACCGGAAGTCTGTGGCCAAGATGGCATCTTTATCTGAAATGAGAAGCCATCCAGATGATCCAGTGAACCCTGAAACGTAGCGACAATTCTCTCGCTGACAGAGCAATAGGCCATCCAAGGCATCTTGGGCAATCAGGGGCCTCAGTTTCTGTAGTCGGTCTAGTGGCAACTTACTCCTTCAGCGAGTTATCTGATCCCTGTTTCGAGGCCTTGTCCAGCCCCCCGAGGTCCACTTCCTGCCGGCAGGCGACGCATCTGGCCAGGCCATTCCTTTGTAGGACTAGGAGCTTGCCACAATGGGGACAGGGTCTTGGCATTGGCCGGTAGCTTGTTGTGAACGTACACTGAGGATAGTTGCTGCAGCCATAGAATACTCGCTTCTTCTTGCCAACCCTTTCTACCAATTCAGCACCGCATTGTGGACAGGGGATCCCCGTTCTGACTAAGAAAGGCTTCGTTGTCTTGCATTCGGGGTAGCCAGTACAGGCGAGGAACTTGCCAAAGCGGCCCATTTTTATCACCATGGGGCGGCTACATCTCGGGCAGGTCTGATCGGTCGGTTGAGTCATATCAACCCTATCTATGTGGAGCAAAGCGTCGTGTAACGTGTCTTCGAAAGGAGTGTAGAAATCTCTCAGAAGGGCTATCCAGTCCAGTTTGCCTTGAGCTATTTCATCCAGATGTTCTTCCATACGCGCTGTGAAGCCAAGGTCGACAATTCGAGGGAAGTGCTCGGCCAGAATACCGTTGACAATTGTCCCCAGCTCACTGGGATAGAGTCTGCCATTCATCTTCTTTACATAATCCCTTGACTGAATAATCGACAGAGTGGGAGCATAGGTACTGGGGCGTCCAATGCCTTCTTGCTCCAGTGCCTTTATCAACGTGGCTTCCGTATACCGCAGCGGAGGCTGTGTGAAATGTTGCTCGGGGAGGGCCACCCAGTATTTGAGCCCGTCGCCTGACTTCAGTGGAGGTAGGGGAACAGAGCTCTCGCTTTGCTCTTGCTCGTCTCTGCCTTCGCTATATATGACTGCAAAACCGGGAAAGCTCAGCCTAGCGCTGGTTGCCCTGAGCAGGTACCCTTCTTTGGTCAACACTTGAGCTCGTATGTCTGCTGTCGTTGTGTGGTACAGACATGGCGACATCTGGCTTGCTACCATGCGTTTCCATATGAGGTCATAGACTTTCAGTTGGTCTGTACTGAGGAATGCTGCAACGCTTTCTGGTTCCCTGTGGACATTGGTGGGGCGAATTGCCTCGTGGGCTTCCTGGGCCCATTTGACCTTGCGGGTGAAGCTCCGTGGCTTTGGTGGCAGATAGCTCGTGCCGTACTTATCGCCAATGAACGCTCTCACTTCGGTCAGAGCAGCGGCGGCCACATGAGTCGAATCGGTACGCATGTACGTGATCAGTCCGATGGAACCTTCCTTGTCCAGTGAAACTCCTTCATAAAGCTGCTGAGCAATAGCCATGGTCTTCTTGGCGGAGAAGTGCAGTTTTCTCCAGGCTTCCTGCTGCAAGGTGCTGGTGATGAAGGGGGGAGCAGGTTGGCGAGCTACGTCTCTGGTCTTGACTGACCTGACTGTGTATTCTGCCTTTCCCAGATGTGCAGTAACCTTATCTGTCTTACCCTTGCTGCTGATATCCAGCTTCCTGCCGTTGGCCAGGGACACGACTCTGGCCTTGAACCTCTGTGAATCGTCAAGCGGAGACAGCTCGACGTCAATGGTCCAGTATTCCTCGGAAGTGAAGGTCTCTATTTCTTGCTCTCGATCAACGACCATTTTGAGGGCCGCTGATTGGACCCTCCCGGCGGAAAGCCCTCTTTGCACCTTGCGCCACAGGAGAGGGCTCAACTTGTACCCGACAAGCCTGTCTAGGATGCGCCTGGCCTGTTGAGCATTGACCCTGTCCATGTCAATAGAGCGAGGATGCTTGAACGCCTTCTTGACTGCTTCCTGGGTTATCTCATGGAAGACAACGCGATGGACAGGGGTTTCGTCTTGACCTAGTTTGGCTGCCGCAGCGAGATGCCAGGAAATGGCCTCTCCCTCGCGGTCGGGATCGGTAGCCAGGTAAATCGCGCTGGATCTTCCCGCAGCCTCCTTGATTTCTCGGACTATTTTTCCCTTTGGCCTAGGCACGACATATCTCGGGGCGAAATTGTCCTTCACATCTACGCCGAGGCTCTTTCTGGGAAGATCCCGCACGTGTCCCATTGATGCCTTGATATCGTAGTTGGAGCCCAGTATCCTCTTTATGGTTCTTGCTTTGGCGGGAGATTCTACGATGACCAGATTTCTTGCCATGACTTACTCTATCTAGCTTGTTGGCTCAGCACATAGTTCATGTTTCCTATCTGCTTTGCCATTCCTTTCAACTCGAGCATGGCTAGCGTACTGCTTACCTGGGGCATGGCCAAGCCGCTGCGACGGCAGATTTCATCTATGTGACTTGGCTCGGGGCTCAGCTGTCTCAATATCGCTGATTCAGCTTCAGTGGCTGGCGGGGCTTCCTTGATTTCCAGTTGCTTGGGGGCGACTATGGACAGGTTCAGCTCTTCCAAGATATCTGCACACTGACATACCAGCTTGGCTCCTTCCTGTATCAGGCGGTTAGTTCCCTTGCTGGTGGGAGATAGGATACTGCCGGGAATAGCGAAGACCTCCCGGTTTTGCTCCAGCGCCTGGAAGGCAGTAATCAGAGCTCCACTCCGTTCTCCAGCCTCTACCACCAGTACTCCCAAGCTCAGGCCGCTCATGATGCGATTGCGGAGTGGAAAATTCTCAGCTCTGGGCCTGACGCCCAGAGGATACTCACTTACCAGTGCCCCACTCTCCATGATGTGTTGAGCCAGCTTCAGGTTTTCCGCAGGGTAGACGATGTCCAGCCCGGAGGCAAGCACGGCTATGGTTTTGCCCCCGCACTCTAGAGCAGACCGATGCGCTATTGAGTCAATTCCCCTGGCTAGACCGCTAACGATGGTGGTATCGTTTCGCGCGAGGTCGGCTGCCATCTCTTCAGCTATTTGGCGTCCATAGACCGTGGGGCGGCGAGTGCCAACTATGGCAACACAGGGGTGACCTTCAGGCGGGAGGTTGCCTCTCACGTACAGCACTGGGGGGTAGTCGTGAATCTCCTTCAGCCTGGAAGGATAACAGGGGTCTTCGCAGGGAATCGCCTCCACCTTGTGACGCTCCAGTTTCTCCATCTCAGCCTTAAGGGAAAGCTTGGAACGCAGCAAGAGCAAAGCATCAATACTCCGCGAGTCCGACACTGCTAGTCTCAGTTCGTTTTCTGAAGCCTTCCAGGCGTCTTCAAGACTGCCAAAACGATCTATGAGTTGGGATATCCTTATCCGTCCTATTCCGGGTACTAAGGAGAATCCCACCCAATACTTCAGTGCCTCAGTGCTTGTCATTGAACTTGGGTGGATTGTAGCATAGCTACAACCATCTGCATAAGGCAGTCACCTTGGCCCTGGCTTGCGCTTCAGGTGAGGGCTGGGGCAACGCTGCCGTTCCTATCCAGCGGTGCTGAACCGCCGAGCGGGCTACAGCGCTACTTCGCGTGGTAGACCAGGGATCTGACCCCTCTCTACTTTCTGGCGTAGGTGACGGTAAGGACAGCCGAATGCCACTCGATGAAGTCGTCGCCAGAAGTGCCGTTGGTCTTGCGGACAAAGCCTGCGCTCACCTGCAAGCGGTCGCTCGGGCTGAGACCCTTGCCGATTCTACTGACCTCGTCGGTCACGTCAACAACCTCTAGTGGTTCCCACATCAACTCGGTGAGGTCCTTGACATGCTCCGTATAGTAGTCGGGTAGTGTGCCCGAGTCGTCGCGAATCTGCCACAGATATAGTCCCCTAAGTCCTGTGCCTCTTAGAAAGGGATCCCCAACGACTTTGTGCGTGGTAAAGGTGAGCTTGGCTTCTTTAACGTCAGTGCCCTTCAAACTGTAGAGATCGAAGCTCCAGAAGGCGCGGTAGCCAACGTTGTCAGTGTCATCTCCGGCCTTGGTTCTGGAGGTATCCTTGTCTCCGGTACTCGATACTGTGCCGCTCTCCACGGCAAGTGGATTGAAGGTCTCCGTCACCTCGGTTAGTGCCACAGCAAGTGATACG
>DAOVBS010000019.1 GCA_030670425.1 Chloroflexota bacterium
CGTACTATGAGGACAAGGCAGGGATCGAGATGATCATGGCCGGCGATTCCGGGATGATGGCCTTGCTCGGACACAAGAACACCCTGTCGGCGACGATGGACCAGATGATCTGGATGACTCAGGCGGTGACAAGGGGGGCCAAGTACGCCTTCATAGTCGGCGATATGCCGTATATGTCCTATCAGGCCAGCAGGGAGGAGGCCATCCGCAACGCAGGAAGGTTCATGGCGGAGGGTGGCACTGATTGCATCAAGTTGGAGGGGGGTGCCATAATGGCGGACACCGTGTCAGCCATAGTGAGGGCCGGGGTACCTGTAATGGGGCATATCGGGATGACACCGCAATCGGCCGCTGCCATAGGAGGATACAAGAGCCAGGGCAGGGATGCAGAGGCAGCCCGCAAGATTATCCAGGATGCAAAGATCCTGGAAGAAGCAGGAGCCTTTTCCGTTCTGGTGGAAGCCATACCGGCCAAGGTGGCGGGTCTTCTTGTTAAGGCTGTGAAGGTACCGGTTTATGGTATTGGAGCAGGGCCTGATTGCGATGGCCAGGTGTTGATCGTCCATGATATGCTGGGTTTGTTTGAGCTATTCAAGCCGAAATTCGTCAGGAGATATGCCCAACTGGGCCAGGACATGGTTGAGGCCTTCGGAAAGTACAGGAGTGACATTAAAGAGGGTCTATTCCCTGGACCTGATGAGTGCTATAATATCCCGGAAGAGGAATTCCAGAAGCTGCTGAGTGAGCAATGAGATTTCTTGGCATATGCGTCAAATCCGGTACTTGCGGCAGGCTTGCTAAGCTTGCTGGTGGCCGCTGGGTGTGAACCCGGGGAAGGAGGTGGTACATGTGAAGGCAGCGAAGCGGGAAAAGCAAGTCTGACTGGTGAATAAAGGAAAAGGAGATGAATATGATTCGGAAATGGCAAGCTTTACTGGGAGTCCTTCTGCTGGCGGCGTTGGTCGTTGCGCTGCTGCCCGGCTGCGCTCCTGCGGCTGGGGAGAAGCACGAGTGGCGTCTGGCACAGGTGATGCCAGAGGACAGCCCCTACGCTAAGATTGTTGATGATTTCGCCGATGAGGTGAGGGTGAAGACGGACGGCCGTGTCGACATCACTACTTATCACGGCGGGGTACTTGGTGACTGGGTGCTGATTAATGAGCTGGTAATGAGGGGTGACGTCGAGATGTCCTTGGTGCCGGTAGCTCCTACCTACGACCCCAGGTTGAACATCGCTTACTACACGCCCTATCTGTTTACCGACATTGAGGAAGCCAAGACAGCATATGCGACTGGTGGCTGGATCAACGAGATGGTGGGAGGCCTGCTGGAGGGAGTGAACACCAAGGGGCTGGCTGCCTTCCCCGCAGGCATGTCCGGGTGTACGCTGAGAGACGTGCCGCCGAGCCCGGCAGACCCCGATGTGCCCAAGAACCAGAAGATCCGGGTGATGCCACTCAAGGCCTGCGAGTTGACCTTTAAACGGCTGGGCTATATCCCCGTGGCCATCCCCTATGCCGAGGCCTACATCGCCATCGACACCGGGATCGTGGACGGGGAGATGGGTGGTCCTCCGTTCCAGGGCACCGAGTTCATGGACATCCAGAGTTGCTGGATCCAGTACAGCGAATACGTGGAGACCTGGTGGTTCGCGCTGAACCTGGACGAGTACAATGGCCTGAGTGAGGCGGACCAGAAAGTCATGGTCGAGACTGCTGACAAGGCCGCAAGCGACTACTGGCTCAAGGTAGAGGCAGACGATGAGAAGTACCGCCAGGAGATGGCCGACTTCGGGCTGGAGGTAATAGTGTTCAGCAAGGCGGAACTGGACAACATCGCAAAGGCTATCCGCACCGATGTCTGGCCCGAGCTCGAGTCCCTGGTCGGCAAGGCCATTATGGACACATGTAGAGAGCATGTGGGCATGCCGGTGAAATAGGGCTGCGAAGAGGGAGGTCTGAATCAAGGCGTGAGATTCTAGAGGGGGGGTCAATTGAATCCCCCCTCAACCCCGTCATAGCTTGTTGACCCTGAAGATGGAACATATGGATCCTTATTCGGCCAGAAGGATCGGGCTCTTCACGTGGAAGGGCTTGGTCCAGGTGCAGCGGGCGATCTTGATTGTCAGCTCTGGCTTCGTTGTCCTGCTCGTTTTTGCAGCGGTGGTTATGCGCTATGTCATACACTACCCGGGTATGGAGGTCGAGGAGATAGCCACGTTGGTCGCCTTCTGGCTCTATTTTACTGGAGCGGTATACGGCTCTTATGAGCGCAGCCATATCAAGGCGGACCTGGCGGATGTAATCTTCAAGAATCCGAAGTCGAACGCCAGGGTCAAGATCATAGCCAGCGCGATTACGTTTATTCTGGCTCTGATTATGACCTACTGGGGGTATCATTTCTTTGTCTGGGGCATTGAGATGGGAGGGCGGTCGCCAATCTTGCTGTTACCGATGGTCTATGCCCAGAGCAGTATTTTCATCGGTGCCCTGTTCATGTCGTTCTATTTCCTCGTCGAGCTGGCGGACATGATACGCCAGAGCCGGGGATTGGCTCCGTTCCCCTGGACGGGCGTGGAGAAGGAGTAGCCGCAGTTGGACATAGTTGCCGATCTGGTAATCCTGATAGGGCTTCTCGTCATTGGAGTGCCGGTTCCCTTCTGCTTCATGGCTGCCGTCCTGTTTATGATCGGCGTGCATGGTTACAGCTTCGAGTTTCTGTTGCCTATTTCGTTCTACGGGCTGAATTCGCTGCCTCTTCTGGCTGTGCCTTTCTTTATCATGGCTGGTGGGCTCATGGGATCCGCGGGGATCGCCGAGCGGCTGGTCAACATTGCCTCCGCTTTGGTGAGCAGGATCAAGGGTGGATTGGGGGGGGTCACGGTGGTGGCCTGCGCCATCTTTGGTGCTGTTGCCGGCACTTGCTCGGCGGCCGTGGCCGCCATCGGCGGTATCATGATTCCCCGTATGGAGCAGGAAGGCTTTCCCAGGGGACATAGCTCGGCACTGGTGGCCTGCGCCTCAGTACTGGGTCAGCTTATCCCGCCCAGCGTGCCTATGATCCTTTATGGCTGGGTGACACGAACGTCGATAGCGGCTTGCTTCCTGGCCACAGTAGGGCCGGGGATTCTGCTGGTTATAATCTACTCCTTTCTCAACTACTTGATGGTCCGCAACATGCCGACGATCAAGATCCCGCCCCCGATAAGTCCGAAAGAGCAGGTCAAGGAGGTGGGGCGTGTCAGCTACCGCGGGTTCTTTGCCCTCCTGGCGCCACTCATCATCCTGGGGGGGATCTACGGTGGCTACACCACACCCACTGAGGCGGCAACGGTGGCGGTGCTGTACACTATTCCGGTGGGCTTCCTGGTGTACCGTTCCATGACCGTAAAGGATCTGGGACGGGCTCTGTTTACTACAGCTACCACCACCGGAGTAGTCATTGTCCTGCTCTTCTTTGTGATGATGATGGGCCGCATTTACACTATGGAGAATGTGCCGCAGCGCCTTGTCGCCATGATAGTGGGCATCTCCGAGAACAAGTATGCAGTGCTGCTCATGGTGAATGCGTTCTTGGTCCTTCTCGGCATGCTTATGGATGATTTCAGTGGCACTTTGCTGGCGGCGCCGCTCTTGCTCCCCCTGATGAAGCATATCGGAATTCATCCGGTCCACTTCGCCGCTATCATGGGCACCAACCTGGGGCTGGGCAATGTGACACCTCCCTGTGCTCCCATCCTCTACCTGGCGGGACGGATAGGCAAGTGCCGTTTCGATGAAATGATTAAACCGGCGCTGTTCCTGATGTTCGTTGGCTGTCTGCCCATGGTGCTCGTCACCACGTATTGGCCCGACCTGTCGTTGTTCCTGCCACGGCTAATCCTGGGAATTAACTAGCGGGGGAATACCCCGAACGAGTCGATTGCCCCTGTGTCTTGTGCAACCGCACTGTTTTTCCGATGGGAGATTGCCTTGGGTGCGCTGGTGGACGGATCCGCTATTCCGGCAGCGAGGGTTTGACCCGTGGGGGTGGAGGACATGGGATGCATAAGGAGAGATGAGAATGACTGAAGAACTTGATATCTTGATCAAAGGCGGAAATGTTCTGGATGGAACGGGAAACCCCTGGCTCAGAGCGGATATCGGGATAGGCGGCGGGAAGATCAAGAGGGTAGGTGTGATTTCAGGGCAAGCGAAGGAGACGATAGAGGCCAGCGGGTTCGTCGTGGCGCCGGGATTTGTTGATCTCCACACTCATAACGACCTGACCATCCTGGCGCATCCCAACGCTGAAAGCTATGTCATGCAGGGCGTAACCACCGCCTGCGTTGGCAATTGCGGGTTGTCTATGGCACCGGTGAATCCGGCCAATCTGAACCTGCTTAAGAGATACCTTTCACCTTTTCTGGTATCTGATTTCGACTATGGATGGCAATGGAAGACGTTGAGTGAGTACTACGATAGGGTGGAAAAGCAAGGGGTTTCTCAGAACCTTGCCCCTCTCGTTGGACAGGGTACCATACGCCTGGCGGTCAAGGGATTTGATTCGGGCGAGGTCTCGCAGGATGAAATGGCGACAATGAAGCAACTCCTCGAACAGAGTCTGAAGGAGGGAGCTTTCGGGATGTCCACTGGACTCATATACCCCCCGGGGAGCTACTCGACCACGGAGGAGGTGGTTGAACTGGCAGGCGTCTTGGCGAGGTATGGAGCACTGTATGCCACTCACATGAGAAACGAAGGAGACAAGCTATTGGAATCCCTGGAAGAGGCTGTAAGGATAGGCGAGGAGAACGGCGTGGCGGTAGAGGTTTCTCATCACAAGGCGGCAGGCAAGGCGAATTGGGGGAAAGTCGATGCGACCCTGAGGATGATGGAGCAGGCGAGGAAGAGGGGTGTTGAAATAAACTGCGACGTTTACCCTTATACGGCGGGAAGCACAACGATAACGGCACTGCTGCCCGCATGGGCTCAGGAAGGCGGCGTGGAGAGAATGCTGGAGCGATTGCAGGACAGGGAAGCGAGGTCGTTGATGAAACGGGGGTTCGTTGAAGATACAATGGAGGGAGAGAACCTGATTAAGGCTGCCGGGTGGGATGGGATCCTGATTGGGGCGTGTCCGTCGAACAAAGAGTACGAAGGGAAATCCCTTGAGCAGATCCTGAGGGGCAAGAGTGAATTGGATGACCCGTACGAGGGGTTCTTTGACTGGCTTCTCGAGATAGGGGGACATTCCACTATGGTTCTTTTCCATATGGACGAAAGTGACGTGAAGACGGTCATGTCCAGTCCGCTGTCATCAATAATCTCAGACGCATGGGTGACTGCACCGGGCGCGGGTGGTAAGCCTCATCCCAGGGTATACGGCACATTCCCCAGACTTCTTGGTAAGTACGTAAGGGAAGAGAAGACCCTGTCACTGGAAGATGCGGTAAGAAAAGTGACGTCAATGTCTGCTGGCAAGTTGGGTCTGCAGAACCGGGGTCTGGTGAGGGAGGGGTTCTGGGCTGATATTGTGGTGTTTGCCCCCGACAAGGTCATAGATAAAGCCACGTATGACGACCCGCACCAATACCCTGAGGGAATAAACTACGTAATAGTGAATGGAGAGGTGGTGGTGGAAAAGGGAATGCTGACCGGCGCAAGACCGGGCAAGGTGCTGAAGAGAGGCTAGAGGTCGTTTTTGCAGGAGAAGCCCTGTCAAACAGCTGGGAAGAAGGCGTCTCAGGGCTATTGACAGGTGAGGTGGGCCTTCCAGTTTTGCGGGCCTGGCTTCTAGATACCATATGCTGTCGTATTTCTAAAGTCTCTTGGGCAAGGGGGTTGAGATAGGGCCAGTCGTATGAATATATGTTGGGCATTGACGGAGTTGATATGACCGGACAATTGCTGTAAAGTGAAAGTGGCAGCGGCAGGAGATACCCCTAACATGGGGAGCCGAAGGGGAAAGGGACCGAAGTTGGCTGCAAGGTCCTGAAACTCTCAGGCAAAAGGACTGTTGTTGCCTGAAACCTCTGGAGAGACTTCGAGGAGGAGTCACCGAAGGGGCAAGTCCGCGCAGAGTGGCGGGCGATCTCTCAGGTCAAAGGACAGAGGGGCAATCCGCGTTAGCGGGTTGCCCCTTTTTGATTGGGTGCCGGAACCTGGATTGAGGATGGCCAGAGTGTCTGGAGGGGGATGAAATGGAAGCCTGAATGTGGGATCCGGTGGAGTTGAGTAGTGCTGTTGCAGCCAGGGAATACTCAGAATGTGGGAAAGAGCCGAGGTGTGAAATGAGGTATGTTCCGAATACAGAAAAACAGAAGAAGGATATGCTGGGCGAGATCGGGGTTTCTTTGCTTGAAGATCTGCTCAAGTGTATTCCGCAGGAAGTCCGCCTTGGGAGACTACTAGACATCCCAGCGGCGATTTCGGAGGCTGAACTGGAGGAGAAGTTGTGCGCAATCGCAAGGGAAAACCGGGACTTCTTCTCGATGAAACCCCTTATCGGAGCGGGGGCCTATAGACACCATGTGCCGGCGGCAGTGAGGTTCCTGTTGCAGAGAGAGGAGTTCTGGACCAGCTACACTCCGTACCAACCTGAGCTCAGCCAGGGCACCCTGCAATCGATGTTTGAGCTTCAGACCTACCTTGCCAGGTTGACTGGAACAGAGGTAGTAATACCTTCTATGTATGATGGTGCGTCGGCCACCGCAGAGGCCATATTGATGTCCCTGAGGTTGACGCACAAGAAGAGGGTTGTTGTCTCAGCCTTGCTTCACCCTCACTACAGAGAGACTGCTGAGACGTACTTGACGCCGCACGACGTGGAGGTCGTTGTATTGCCTCACAAGGAGGGTCTTGTTGACGTTGACAAGTTGAGGGAAGCGATTGACGAGAATGTTGCCTGCGTTGTTGTCCAGAACCCCAATTTCTTTGGCGGCATAGAGGACGTGGGTGAAGTGTCTGAGGTCGCTCATTCTGCAGGTGCTCTGCTAATAGACGTGGTGGCTGAGAGCATGTCGCTTGGCGTCTTGAAAGCGCCCGGAGAAACGGGGGCTGACATCGTGGCTGGCGAGGCTCAATCGTTTGGCATGGACCTGAATTTCGGCGGTCCCTACAACGGCTATCTGGCAACCAGACGGCAATTCGTCAGGCAGCTTCCGGGAAGAATCGTAGGGGAAACCACGGATATAGATGGCAAGCGTGTTTTCGTGATGACGATGCGTGCAAGAGAGCAAGACATAAGGAGAGAGAAAGCCACCTCCAATATCTGTAGTAACCACGGTTTGAATGTCACTGCGGCCAACATCTATCTCTCCCTTATGGGCACTGAGGGGCTTCATGGGGTTTCCCTCCTCAATACAAAAGCCGCTCACTATCTGGAAGGAATGCTGCTGAAATCCGGGAGATTTGAGAGGGTCTTCAACTACCCCTTCTACAACGAGTTTCTGTTGAAGAGCAAAGATGGGGCATCTGCCGTAAGTGCGATACTAGCGACGAACGGCTTCCTCCCTCCTCTTGAGATAGCCAAGTTCTACAGAGAGGGGCACTTGAAGGACGTTCTGCTTTTCGCCGTAACAGAGGTACTGAGTAGGGGAGACCTGGATAGGGTGGTGGAGCTTCTTTCGCAATAGGGGGTGAACTGAGATGAGACTGATATTTGAGAAAGGTGTACAGGGCAGGGACGGATATTCGCTGCCCAGAGATGTGTTTGCTGAAGTTGACGTCAAAGAGTGTGTGCCTGGTTACGCCGCAGTTGGCACCAAGAAAAACCTTAGTGAAGTCTCAGAAATCGACGTTATCCGGCATTTCACCAAGCTTTCCAAGTTCAACTACGGAGTTGATGACGGCCTGTATCCACTGGGGTCATGCACGATGAAGTACAACCCGAAGATCGGCGAGAAGCTAGCCTCGCTCGACAACTTCGCCTATGCACATCCACTGGCTCCTGAGGAGACCGTTCAGGGTTGTCTGAAGGTCATGCACGACTTGAATGAGTTGCTATGTGAGATAACGGGCGTGGACCAGTACACCATGGCTCCTGCCGCTGGGGCACACGGCGAACTGACTGGCAACCTCATCATGAGAGCGTACTTCGTGGATCGTGGTGAACAGCGGCCAAAGATGCTGGTGCCCGATTCTGCTCATGGCACGAATCCAGCTTCTGCGGCGATGAGCGGGTTCAAGGTGGTGGAAGTAAAATCGAACGAGAATGGAACAGTCGATGTTGAGCAGCTCAATGAGTTGATGGACGAACAGACTGCAGGGTTGATGCTGACAAATCCCAATACCGTGGGCCTGTATGACGATGCAATACAGAAGATAGAGAGGATCGTACATAACGGAGGTGGGTTGCTCTACTATGATGGCGCAAACCTCAATGCCTCACTCGGTATCATCAGGCCCGGAGATGCTGGTTTCGACATAGTCCACCTCAACCT
>DAOVBS010000028.1 GCA_030670425.1 Chloroflexota bacterium
CCAGATGGCACAGGGTCAGACCATCCATCTCTATCAGGTAGATAGTGTTCTTGCCTCTCAGTCTGCCTTTGTCGTTGTCATGAAAGGAGCCGATGCCGGTTATGAACATGCCTCCGATTTCATATTCCCCCGGCCCCTTTATCTGCCTGGGGTTGTTGGCGACACCTTCGACGTAGCTGTGACCGGGATGGAAATGGCTGATGGTCACTACGTCTGCTCCGAGGTGATCCAGGGAGGGAGCCAGGTCAGGATGATATGGGTCAGTGATGATGGCTTTCTGCTTTCCTTTGATGACAAAACAGGAATGTCCTAACCAGATGATCTCCATAGCCCAGTAAGGATAGCCGCTTTTCTTGGATTTGTCTATTCTTCGTGATGTTGTGGAGAAAGGACTTGACAAAAGCGGGAGAATGGTTAACCCTATGCGAGCCATGGTTAACAACGCAGAGGGGGAGATACTAAGGGCTCTCCGTGCCAGCGGCGACTATGTTTCCGGCGAGGCGTTGAGCGCGGAACTGGGTGTCTCGAGAGTATGCATTTGGAAGCATATACGCAGCTTGGTGCGGCACGGCTATGTCATTAAGCCTTCGTCCAGGGGATACCATCTCGTCTCCGCTCCGGACTTACTGCTTCCCTGTGAGTTCCCTGGTTGGGAACAGAAGATCTGTCATTTCTGGGAGCTTGACTCGACGATGCGTGTGGCGAAGGCATTGGCAAAGAGAGGAGCGGAAGAGGGAACAATCGTAGTTGCTGAATCTCAGTCTCGTGGGCGAGGCAGGCTTGGGAGGGAGTGGTCCTCACCAGTGGGAGGGATATACTGCACGGTTATCTTGAGGCCAAAGATCAACCCGGCCTATGCTCCGAGGATCAGCTTGATGGCCTCGGTGGCGGTGGCGCGGACGATCAGACGGCTGTTTGGCTTGCCTGCCGAGTTGAAGTGGCCCAACGATGTGTTGATTGGAGGGAAAAAGGTGTGCGGCATACTGGCAGAAATGGAGGCAGAGATGGATGAGGTGGACTTTGTGAACCTGGGGATAGGTATAAACGTCAATTGCTCTATTTCCCAGCAGCGGGCGACTTCACTGAGAGATGAATTGGGAACGGATGTCTCCAGGAAGGAAGTCTTGAGTGCGGTGCTGGCGGAAATACAGAGGCAGCAAGGCATGCTGACGAGGGACGACTTGCTTGGGGAATGGAAGGAGCTCTCGGCTACCCTGGGCAGGGAGGTGACGGTAGTGAGTCTGGGCGAGGAGATAGCAGGGAAAGCCATTGATGTTGATACCAATGGAGCGCTTATTGTGAAGTGTCGTGACGGTTCTCTGACGAGAGTCCTTGCCGGGGATTGCCTGCACTTGTGAACGATGTCTATCCTGATTGGCTACTTCTTGCTTATAATCGGCATAGGGGTGTGGAGTAGAAAGAGGGCGGATAGCCGGGACGGCTTCTTTGTTGCTCACAGGAACGGGACGACGTTTCTCATTACAGGGTCTCTCCTGGCCACCATTATTGGCGGCTCGGCAACCGTAGGTTTGGCAGGCCTGGGATTTGAGCGAGGCCTGACGGGTGCTTGGTGGCTACTGGTGGGAAGCCTTGGCCTGCTGGTCTTGGGGGCTCTGGCCCGTAGGATAAGGGGGTTTTCTCTCTATACCCTCCCCGAGTTGGTGGAAAGACAGTACGATCGCCGCGCCGGTCTGGCAACCTCCATTCTCATTATTATTGCCTGGACGGGTGTGGTAGCAGGACAGATTGTAGCCGCGGGCAGAGTGCTATCGGTCCTGGCCTCCGGTTCGGCCGTCTTCTGGATGCTCATCTTCACGGCGATTCTTGTAGTCTACGCTGCCCTGGGAGGGCAGTATTCTGTCGTTCGCACCGATGCCATACAGGCGGTGATTCTTCTGGTGGGGATTCTGGTGGCCTTAGCGTTTATACTGCCACTCGTGGGAGGCCTAGGCGGATTGAAGGCCTCTCTTCCTCCGGATTACTTCTCGTTCCCTCTGAGCAGTGGGTTTGGTTGGAAGGCGCTCCTATCCTTGCTACTACTGGTCGGGGCAACGTACGTAGTGGGGCCCGACATGTACACAAGGCTTTTCTGCGCCCGGGAGGGAAGGATAGCTCAAAGATCAGTTCTGGTCACCAGCCTGCTTGTTTTCCTGTTCGCCTTTGTTATCGCTCTCATAGGTATGAGCGCCCGGGTGCTAGCTCCCCATATCTCCGCGGAGCAAGCCTTCCCACAGATGATAGGAGAGGCCCTGCCGTCAGGCGTGGGCGTGGTTGTTCTGGTTGCCTTGGTTGCTGCGCTGATGTCCTCGGCAGATACCTGCCTGCTCAGCCAGAGCGTCATCCTGACCGAGGACATCCTCAAGCGGTTTCGGCCTATTGATGAGAGGCGGACCCTCCTGCTGGCCAGGTTCAGCATAGTCGTACTGGGCCTTGTGGCCGCGGGTCTGGCCATAACCTTGAAAGGAGTGATTTCGGCCCTTCTCTTTGCCTATACCATCTTCACCTGCGGACTTGTTGCCCCGGTAGTCGCTGGATTTTACAAGGAGAGATTGGGAGTGACCACGCACGGTGCTCTGGCAGCTCTCATAGGGGGTGGTGGGCTGGGACTGCTTGGAAGGATCCCTGGGCTCGATATCCCTCTCAAAGAAGACTTGGGGCTGGTGGGTTTTGCCGTGAGCGTCTTCCTCCTTTTCGGGGTAAGCCTGCTTACGCGCAAGCTGGAACGACAGAAAGGCGTGCTATAATGAAAAGGTGTCCGTTGAAACACTTGCCTCCCATCCTCTGCTCATAATCCTGTCTGGTCCTTCCGGAGTGGGCAAAGATGCCGTGCTCACCAGGATGAAGAAGCTGAGGCGCCCTTTTCATTATGTCGTTACTGCAACCACTCGGCGCCGCCGCGAGAGGGAGGAAGACGGAGTGGACTACCACTTCGTTTCCGAAAGAGAATTCCAGAGCATGATTGACAACGGCGAACTTCTGGAATGGGCCACGGTATATGGGAACTGCTACGGCGTACCTAGAGCCGAAATAGACCAATCTCTGGGCAAGGGAGCGGACGTGATAGTGAAGGTGGATGTTCAGGGCGCAACCACCATCAAGAAGACTCTACCCCAGGCTCTGTTCATCTTTCTCACCCCGCCCTCGATGGAATACCTGGAAAGACGGCTGAGGCAGCGCCACAGCGAATCCGACACAGACCTGGCTGTGAGGCTAGGGAAGGCTGAAGAAGAGATAGGGAGTGTGGCCCTCTTCGACTATGTCATAACAAGCAACGAGGGCAGAATTGACGAGGTTATTTCACAGATCGAGACCATCGTTGCCGCCGAGAAGTCTCGAGTCAACCCCAGGGTTGTCAGGTTGTGACTGCGGCGTGGCCTGAGCACTGGCCCGCCAAGATATGCAGCTGGAGCCAGCTTGGGCAATCTCCATACCCGGGGAGGAGCTGTCTACGGTAGGTTGCGGGAGCACAAGCGGCGGCCGGATGGCCTGTTACTTCTTGAGGCTGGCAATGAAAGCATCGATGTCCATAGCGGCCATTGTCATGGTTTGAAGCGTACCCCTTGAACCCAACGCCATCGCCACCTTGGACACGGCTTCATTACCGGGAGCTTCCAGAACATTCACGAAGTCGTACGGCCCTAGCAGGGCATACTGGGCGAGTACCTTTGCCCCCATTGCCTCCACTTCTTGGTTGACCTCTTTTATCCTTTCGGGGTGCTCTTTGATAGTCTTCCTTCCTTCGTCGGTAAGGGTTGTGAGCATAATGAATTTGGCCATGTCTAACCTCCTCTACTCCTTTATCTGCTTTGGATACCCTGGCCTGGATCCCGCCTGTGCTCCCACTTGGGGTGGAGTTGGCACATCGTTAAGGGGAATAGAAGGACGCTGTGCCTTTCCTTCGGCCTCTGCTCCACCATACGATAGATTATACTATTATCCGTGAAGGCATTTCCCCAAAAGGTCCGCCTCCCTCAGCCGCATTCGCCTTTCTTCCTCCGGTTGCTCATGGTCATAGCCCAGAAGATGGAGTATTCCGTGAATGACCAGCAGTGCGAGTTCTGTGCCGATAGAATGTCCTTGCTCTCTGGCCTGCTCCATTGCCTGGGGGCAGGAAATGATTACCTCTCCGAGGTGAGCCAGCCCATCTGGGGGGAGAATGAAGGAAGGGGAGGCTTCTTGCTGAGGCAGCATGTGAAAGGCAATGACGTCTGTGAGGCTATCTACGCCGCGGTAATCTCGATTGAGATTTCGTATCGTCTCGGAAGTAGTGAAAAGCAGACTGACTTCGCATTGAGGGCTGACGTCTTCGGCTTTCAGGACGTCTCGGACTACTCTTATAACTTGCCCTCGGTCAACGCAGTCGTCAAACTCCTGCTCGATGTGAATGCTGATTTCTTCCATTAAGGCGAATCTTCTGGTTGAAGCATCATAGCAGACGATCTATGTCGTTTCAATCGGGCCCCTATAGTAGAATAGCATCCATGGCGGTGACACCTCTCAGGCGACAATATCTAAGAGTCAAGCAAAGCCATCCTGAAGCTATCGTTTTCTTCCGGCTGGGTGATTTCTATGAGACTTTTGACGAGGATGCCAAGGTGGCGTCGCGGGAACTGGACATCGTCCTGACGGCGCGGGAGATGGGCAAAGGGCATAAGGTGCCTATGGCGGGCATACCCCATCATGCCCTGGACAACTATCTGGTCAGACTCATCAACCGGGGCTACAAAGTGGCCATCTGTGAGCAGCTTAGCCCGCCTGGCAAGGGATTGGTGGAGAGGGACGTCATTCGTGTGGTCACTCCCGGTACAGTGGTGGAGCCCAATCTGCTTGAGGGCAAGAGAAACAACTACCTGGCTAGTGTAGTCGTTGAGGGGGAAAGGGCCGGGGTTGCCTTTGTTGATATTACGACAAGCGAGTTTGCCACGACCCAGCTTCCGCGGGACCGGGTGCTCCCTGAGCTAGAGCGCCTTCAACCGGGTGAGCTTCTCGTCCCAGACGATGCCGATGGCCTCCGCCAGTTGCCATTCACCACGACCAAACTTGACGATTACTGGTTTGACCTCGAGGTGACCCAACGGACTTTGCTGGAGCACTTCAACGTGGCGACCCTGGAAGGCTACGGGTGTGCCCATTTGCCTTTGGCCGTAAGAGCTGCCGGCTCGCTGGTGCACTATGTCGCAGAGACTCAGAAAGAAGCCCTGTCGCAGCTAAGCGGTCTGGCAACCTACTCTACGGATTCCTTCATGGCTCTGGATGGACAGACATGTCGCAATCTCGACATCTTTCAGGCCGGCAGGCAGGAGGGAACTGCCAACTCACTTATCTCCATTATCGACTTGACCAGGACAGCTATGGGGGGCAGGCTGCTCAGAAGCTGGATGGGGCACCCCCTGATTGATGTAGTGAAACTGAATCAGCGGCAGGAAGCTGTGTCCTGGTTCTATGACAACACCTTGGCTCGCCAGAGAGTTGCTGCGCTCTTGACGGATATCGCCGACCTGGAACGGCTGGTCAACCGAGCCAGGAATGGTAGAGCTGCGCCCAGGGAACTGGTAACGCTCTGCAATAGTCTGGAGAAAATACCCGAACTAGAGAAGACGATGCGGGCAGTGACCTCTGTAGATTGGCTGACTGCCGAACTGAGGCCCTGCCCGGATATTGTGAAGCTGATTGCTGGAGCTATTACCGATGCCCCCGGGAACATTGAGCAAGGGGGAGTGATAAGGGAGGGATTCTCTCCTGAACTGGATGAGCTTCGTCGCAGCTCCAGTGAGGCCAGGCGTTATCTGGCCAACCTTGAGCAGAAGGAAAGGCAGCGCACGGGAATCAAGTCCCTGAAGGTGGGCTATAACAGGGTGTTCGGCTACTACATTGAGGTGTCGAGAGCCAACCTCGGCTTGGTTCCGCCGGACTACATTCGCAAGCAAACGTTGGCTGAGGCCGAGAGGTTCTTCACTCCAGAGCTCAAGGAGCAGGAATCAGTCATCCTCAGTGGCCAGGAGAAGCTTGCCGATCTGGAGGCTACTATCTTTCGGCAGGTTTGTCAGCAGGTGAGTGCCGCCGGCGAGGAAATCCTGGCTACAGCTCGGACCGTTGCCCGCGTTGATGCCGTTTCTAGCCTCGCCGAGGTGGCAGCGCGCTACGACTATGTCAGACCCAGGTTGACCACTGAGGACTTCATAGATATCAAGAGTGGGCGCCATCCCATGGTGGAGAGGACCACGGGTAGCGATAGCTTTGTGCCCAATGACACTTACCTGTGCAACAAGGACTGTCAGTTTATCATCCTTACCGGCCCCAACATGTCGGGCAAGTCGACCTATCTCAGGCAGGTAGCCCTGATCGTTCTCTTGGCTCAAGTGGGCAGCTTTGTTCCTGCTGAATCGGCGACGATTGGTGTTATTGATCGCATCTTCACCAGGATTGGTGCTCAGGAGGACCTGGCTGCTGGGCAATCAACCTTCATGGTGGAGATGACGGAGACCGCGAATATCCTGCACAATGCCACTGCGCGCTCTCTTATCATCCTGGATGAGATTGGCAGGGGGACTAGCACCTACGACGGTCTATCGATCGCTTGGGCCGTGGCTGAATTCATCCACAATCATCCCGCGCTTGGCGCCAAGACCCTTTTCGCCACTCACTATCATGAGCTCGTAGATCTGGCTAACACCTTGCCCAGGGTGAAAAACCTGAATGTGGCTGTGACTGAAAGAGGGGACGAGGTCATCTTCTTGCACAGGATTGTTCCAGGAGGTGCTGACAGGAGCTATGGCATCCACGTGGCCCGCCTGGCTGGTTTGCCAAGGTCGGTGATCAACCGCGCTCAGGAGGTTCTAGCGGAACTGGAAAGCCGCGCCAGTGAGAAGAGCAGAGGTCCCCGCCCC
>DAOVBS010000057.1 GCA_030670425.1 Chloroflexota bacterium
GGTCCGTTTGCAGCTCCATCAGCTTGACCGACAGCGGCAGGGCCCATCTGGTGGAGTGCAGTTTCTCCTTAGCCTTAACTATGTCTGCCTCGAGTACTTCTAGTTGGGCTTGCATCTCCTCAGCATTGTCTTTGTCCAGAATCCTTCGTGCTTGTTCCAGCTCCTCCAGGGCTTCCTCCAGAGCGAGCCACGTTCCCGGCAAGTCACTCACATAGGCGCCAGTGTACATAGGATAGATCGTTGCCACCAGCTGATTCCGCGCCACTTCATAGTCGATCTCTGCTGTATCCTGTCTGGCCAGCGCGGTCTGCAGACTCAGCTCCAGCGACTGGGCATCAAGTCTCCCCAGAACCTGTCCTTTTTGCACAGCATCTCCCTCCTCCACCAGCACCTTCAGTACCATACCAGTGGTGCCAAAGGACAGGTCAGTCCTGTGCGGCATCTCCAGGTTGCCACTGATAGAGACGCCTACCACCAGGTCGCCTCGCGTAACCACAGCGGATTCTCCTACCTCGTCATTTCCGCCTGAGCAGCCGCTGCAGACAGCACCGATCAAGCAGATGGCTGCCACTGCACCTATCCATTTCTTCATTTTTCTCTCAGGCCTCCGTTTTCGAAAAGAAATAAGCACCCGGTCCCACTAGAGCTATCGACAAGAGGAGCAGGACCGTGAAGTCAAACCATAGTGGAAAGGCAGCACCGCCGACCAGAGCGCCTCTCACTGATGATATCATACCCGCACACACGGACAAAGCCAGAGCTAGGATCGAGGGTTGTAGCCCCGGTCTCCCCAGGCGATCCGGTGACGCCGTCAATGCCCCGGCCTGCTTCGTTGATTAGTCTTCACGCGGCCCCGACCTTGAGCACCCTGGCTATTCACCCAAGACCTGGAGCACGAGTTTTCTCAACCTGGGGCGGTTGTCGAAATCGATGAGCACTATCTGTTGCCATGTGCCCAGAGTCAGCTTCTTGCCTACAAAGGGTACGGTCAGCGACGCTCCCAGCATAGAGGCACGCACGTGAGAATGGCCATTCCCATCCCCCCACGTCTTGTTGTGCTCGTAAGCGATGTCCTCGGGAACCACTCTATCCCACGCGGTTCTGGTATCGTCGAGAAGCCTTGGCTCATATTCGACGGTGGTTACCCCAGCCGTCGAGCCGCTCACAAACAGTGTAGCAGCGCCGCTATTCATCCCCGATTCCAGCACCTTCTTCGCCACCTGGGACGTTATGTCAACAATATCGCAATCCCCTCTTGTCTGGACTGTGATCTCCCCGGTAATCACGGTCATAGTCTCACCTGGTTCCACAAGATATCGTCCAACTCGAATATCGGACCATCGCTACACACTCTCCTCGGACCTCTCCCGGTAATTACGGTGCAGCCACGGCAGGCCCCAATACCACATCCCATCCTTACCTCCAGTGAGACCTGACATTTCCTGAGCTTGTCTCCCCCGGCTGCGCCACAGGCGGTGGCTAGCTGCGACATTGCCCTGTACATATCCACTGGACCACAGGCATACACCTGGTCAGCCCAATCCAGGAAATCCGTTACAATGTCGCTCACCAGGCCCTTGTGCCCCTTGCTTCCATCTTCGGTAACCTCAATGAACCGGACTCTATCGGCAAAAGGCAGCAGGTGTTCTTCATTCCCACGCAGTGAGGCAACAGGATAGACCTGAGTGCCTGCGCTTGCTCCGTGAATCAGCGTTACCCGGTGTTGCACCGAGGCCTGCTGAGCAAGCAGGACGAGCGGGGCAATGCCAATGCCTCCGGCCAGCAACAGCAAGTTACTTGAATCAGCCCCAATGTTGAACCCATTGCCGAGAGGTCCGAGGACGTCCACCCGCTCACCCTTCCCACGTTGCGACAGCCAGTGAGTACCTTCTCCCACCGCCTTGAAGAGAATCGCAACTTGCCTCGGCTTCACCTGATGTATGGCGAAGGGCCGGCGCAATATCAAGCCTTCACAGCGCAATGTTACGAACTGGCCCGCTCTGGCTGCGGCGGCAATACCTGGATCATCGATCCACATAAGGTGTACGCCAAGAAGCAGTTCCTGGTTGGAAGCTATTTTGGAGAGGGACTGTTTCATATTATGCTCCTATAGCTACCAGCATAGAGAGTCATCGCTGTAGACTAGCTTGCCATTCGCCACTGTTGCTACCACCTTGCCTCGAAACTGGCACCCGTCGAAAGGAGTGTTCTTACCCTTGGAAGCGAATGTGCGTCTGTCTACCACCCATTCCCGGTCAGTGTCAAGTATAGTGATATTCGCCGGATAGCCCACGCGCAGGCTACCCAGTACGTCGTCCTTGCCGATGAGCTTCGCTGGTTCGCAAGTTAGCTTGGACACCAGCATAGACAGGCTTATCTGCCCCCCATGCACCAGGCCCATAAGGCAGCCAAGAGCAGTCTCAAATCCGCTCACCCCAAAGGCCGCCTGTTCCAGTTCACAGTTCTTGTCCAACAGAGTATGCGGGGCATGGTCGGTAGCAATGGCGTCAATCACGCCGTCAACGAGACCCTTGATCAGGCATTTGATGTCATCCTCGGTCCGCAGCGGCGGATACATCTTGGCATCGGCAGCATGCATACCAGCCATGACTCTCTCCTCTGTCAAGGTCAGATGGTGGGGGGTAACCTCGGCGGTCACGGGCAGCCCTTTCTCCCTGGCAAGACGTATCAGCTCCACAGAACAACCAGTACTCACATGGGAAATATGAACCCTCGCTCCAGTCAGCCTGGCCAGCAACAGATCCCGGGCCACCATGATCTCTTCGGCAGCCGCCGGGATCCCCTCTACGTCTAATCTGGCAGATACCGGACCTTCATTCATGACGCCACGGCCACTCAATGTCTTGTCTTCACAATGGTCCATTATCGGCAAGTCAAGCTCCCGCCCACATTCCAGGGCACGGCGCATAAGCTGAGAGCTCCGCGGGGTGTCGCCATCGTCGCTGAAGGCAACTACGCCAGCATCGGCAAGCTCAGCCATATCAGTCAGTTCCTCGCCTCTCCTGCCCTTGGTAATACATCCCACGGGAAGAACCTGAACAACGCCCTCCATCTCTGCTTTCTGCTTCACCCACTCCACGGTAGCCCTGTTGTCCAGAGGCGGATTGGTGTTCCCCATACAACAAACGGCGGTGAAGCCGCCCGCAGCCGCCGCCCTGGTACCGGTCGCGATTGTCTCCTTCTCTGCGAAGCCCGGTTCCCTCAGATGACAGTGAATGTCAACGAAGCCGGGACAAAGCACCAGTCCCCCGGCGTTCAGAACCTTCACCCGGCCCGAGACGTAGCCATCGCCCAGCGGCGTAATTTTCCCCCCATCAATAAGCAAGTCTCCAACCTGGTCCAAGCCCTGACTGGGGTCAATTATGCGGCCGCCCCGGATAAGCAGATGACCAGCTCCGCCTATCATCCTCTCACGTAGCTGCTCGGTCTGAAACCCTGAGCCTGAGCGTCCTTTTCTGACTGGAAGACGATGAGCTTCTCTGGCTTGATATTGCGCACCCAGTGGCTATCGGCACTATGGTATTTCTTGCTATCGAGCTTTCCTTGATGCCAGTCTGCGCTGGCGATGAATTCAGGACGAAGCTCATGCTCACAATACACGCAGCCCAGTATCAAGGGCCTCAGGTCCACTATCTTGAACCGCGGCTTGATGTACTTCATCTCCGTTTTCTGGTTCGAAACACATCTTGGATTGGCACAGCTCACTCCAGAATCCCTCACATACATCGGGTAAGTTCTCTTTCTGGGTAAGGACTCACCCTCTCCAGAAACCGCGGCCTGTTTCGCACCCAGCAGGAGCGCTATGAGTGACATTCTAACGGGCACCCCACGAGCAGCTTGCTTGAAGTACATGCTTCTGGGGTCGGCGTCCACTTCATACGCCAATTCGTCAACGCGAGGCAACGGATGCATCACCAGCGTGCTCTTGAACTGCTCCCTCTTAAGGAGTTTCTTGTTCACCACCGGGTAGCTCTTATCCACCTCCTGCCCTTCTGCCATATTCGCATGCCTTTCCTTTTGCAGTCTGGTGACGTACAGAGCATCGACTCCAGCCTTCAACTCGACCTGGGCGCTGACGTCGGGCATCATGGCAAGCTGATGCGGGCTGCCTGGAGTTATGTAGACAGCATCCAAGGGGAAGACCTCCTCGGTGGCTTCTTCGGGTGGCGTCTCGTACTTCACCAGTTCACCCCCGTATTCCCTGGTCAGCTTCCTCAGGATGTGCGCCGGAACTTCCAGACCCGGTCCAGGCCGGAAGAGAACGGTAACTCCGAACCTCGCCAGCGCACAGGCCAGTGAATGTACCGTTCGGCCGTATTTCAAGTCACCCCATAATGCAATCCTCCGACCCCTGATTCTGTGCCTCTCCTTCTGGATGGTGTACAGGTCGCACAGGGTTTGGGTGGGATGTTCGTGGCCGCCGTCACCGGCGTTTATCACCGGGATACCAGCATAATCCGCCACCACCCTGGCTGCCCCCTCCCACGGATGCCTGATGACGATTATGTCCGCGTAGCTGCCAATCACTCTGGCCATATCAGCGATGCTTTCACC
>DAOVBS010000025.1 GCA_030670425.1 Chloroflexota bacterium
GGTCTCCCTATCGTTGACGGTGATGAGTCTCTCCTCTGGAATCATGAGCAGGTCACTGAGCATCACCTTACACTTGGGCGTGCACACCACTCTTGCCTCAGGGTATTCGCTCAGCACCCGAGGGATAGCACCGGAATGGTCCTGCTCGGCGTGGTTGGCAACAACGTAGTCTATGTTCTTAACCCCAATCTGATTCAGGTTATCCATCAGTACACTTTGCATAGTGGGATCAACGGTATCGATAAGGGCTGTCTTCTCGGTACCTTTGATTAAGTATGAGTTATAACTGGTGCCATCAGGCAGTGGTATCAGCGAGTCGAACAGCCGCCTGTCCCAATCGATGGCTCCTAACCAGTGAATCCCGGGTCTTATCTCTCTCGGTTTCATTGCACTTCTCCTTTAGTCTTCGAGTAGCCTCTTTTCTCCCTCGATCTTACTCAGCGTCGTGATATCCTGTGCTACTTCCAACGTGCCTACATACTTGCCTCCCTTATCCCGCACGGCGAAATACCTGATATACACCTTTCTTTCGCCCAGATCTATCCAGAACTCGGCTGAATCTCTCTCACCGCTCTTGAAATCGGACAATACCCGCTCCACTGCATGTACGCTTTTTTGAGGGTGGCACTGCTGTACTTTGCGTCCGATGATTGCCTTGGCCCTGGGAAACAATCTCTCTTTCGGCTGGCTGAAGTACCGTACGGTGTCCTCTTTGTCAACGAAGGTGACATCTACGGGCAAGGTATTCAGCATTGCCTCAAGTTCCTCTATTTTCATGGAGCCGGTTTCAAAGGTCATTTCTGCTTCCTCCTCTCTGACCTGTCTTGTCAGTTCCGCTTTTTCGCCAATAGCCTCCTCCGGTGTGAAGTAACAGTATCCCAGATCGTTCATCGATTCTTTTGTCTCCCGCCACTCCGCATCATCGAGGAGTTCCAGTGCCGTGGGGAAGAGTATGTGCTCTTCCTTGTAGAAGTGGTCTGGAATAAGCTGAACCAGGTTTCTAAGATGTGGAAGAAGCTTCTCCCTGAACTCTTCGAACCCAAGAGCCTTTCTGTCCTCCAGGGCCTGTTTAGCTTCTTTGATCTCCCGCCTTTGCTCATCGTGTTCTGTCCACATGATGGCTGGTGGCTGGGTTACCCCGTGTTTCTCCAGGAAAGGAAAGAGGGAGTTCTCCTCTCTGATTTTATGCTTATCGTATTCTTCCAGATGCTTCAGGAGTTCTCCAGTTTTCGACAAGTCGTTCTCGATTGCCTTGTAATCCCTGGCCTGCTCAACTCTGGGAAGGAGAGGAATCATTCCCTCGATAAATCCTCTTACCAGATTATGCTCTTTCAGGAGGATGTATATCGGGTGGCCGGGGGGAGGCTCACTTCTCGGCTCCTCGAGCGACTCTCTCAACACAGCAAGGTGTACATCGCAAAGCCTTCGGATTTGCTCCATCGGCATGCCTTCTGCAATGAGTTCTTCCTCTGCCCTGGAGATCTCCAGGGGACCTATCTCCCGCAACACTCCCCTGAACCTTTCTTTCACCTGGTCAGGGTCTGCTCCAGTGTGCAACGCCCTGATCAGCTCCTTTACCACGCTCTTCTTGTCTGGAAACAACTCACTCATGCCTTGCCTCCTCGCTTAACTGTCAACTACCCCTGTTAGTTTATTCTTTCGAACTCACTCTTGGCTGCCCCGCAGGCGGAACAGTTCCAGTCAACAGGACAGGCCATACTGGCTAGTCCTCACCCCTCTGTTCCTTCCACCTCTCCTCCCCCAGGCATTGGCGGGCAGATGCACACCACTCGATGCAGGAAGGCACCCTGTCCCGGCAGATCTCCTCACCGCACTTGTGGCACTTCACTTTCGTTTCGTCAGAGAAGATTTCCACCTCAGCCCCACAGTTGGGGCATTTGTGGAGTGACACTCGCAGATTTCCTAAATCCTGGCCCGGACACCCGCTATTCATCCCTGTTAGCCTCTGCTGGCCGCACGCATTTGGTTTTCACCTTCTACAATGACAATAATACAACCTGCCAAGATAGCCTACCATGATTTGAATCATATAACGTGCGCAATCGTTAGTGGTCTGTTGACAAACAGGAGATGGGTTGTGCTAATAGAACAGTCTTACCGCTCTACACTCGCGGAGGCCCTTCACTCAGGAGTCTGAGCTTCTTCTCATCAAGGATAGTCACCTTGCCGCGAACGGAACTGACAATTCCCCTGGCCTTCAGATTACCCATGACTCGAATCGCCGTCTCAGTGGTGGTTCCCGCCATGTCAGCAATTTCCTGTCGGGTAAAGGCGAGATTCGGACCCAGTTTCGCCGCAAGCATGAGCAGTACACTGGCGAGGCGCTGCTCAACTCTCTCCCCGGCAAGGTCTCTGAGGCGGCCCTGGGCATCCCTGAGCCGCCCGCTCAAGATACTGATTATTCTCAGGGCTACCTGAGGACGACTGCTGAGAAGAGCCAGGAAGTCTTCTCTCCTGATGCCCAGTATCCTCCCTTCAACCACAGCTTGCGCTGAAGCGGGATAGGGCTTGTTCTCAAAAACAGCCACTTCGCCACACATCTCGCCAGGACCGAAAAAGGCTATAGTGAACTCTTTTCCCAGCGAGGAGGCTTTCAGAACCCGGACTTTACCCTCGGCGACCAGATAGAACCGATCGGGAGCATCACCATCCCAGAAAATGAACTCACCAGGTTCCAGACGACGCTCGACAGCCAACTTGGCCAACTCAGCCAGTTCGTCTGGAGTCAAGCCTGAGAAAATGGACGATTGCTGAAGAATGTCAACTCTGGCGGACCTCACGTTTCGGTCCTTCACAAGGTACTCTGAAGGTAGCCAGATTGTAGCACATGTGACACCTGGATTGGCTCAAGAAGGGGGATGGCTTCGACAGCAGCCATTCTCTCCTTGACTGTTGAAGAACAGATACTGTAATGTGCGCACAGCAATCGTAGGGACTGGCTCAATGGGAGCTGGAGACGCTGTAGGTGGCGAACTGGCAGAGAGCAGGAGGAAGGGTCTCTCGGTTACTGAGGTCGCCGACAGCGAAGGAGAAAAACAAATGCGTCTTCTATTGGCCGTGCAGGGATACTACGGACAGAGAATCGTGGATAACATCAGGCGTCATTGTCCAGCTAACTGGGAAGTCCATTCCCATACGTTTCCGGCAGGACTACCAGCCATTATCGATGACCCTGATGAATTCATGCCCCGCGACTTGCCAGCCGCCGATTTGCTGATATCTCTTGGTGAGCAAACCGGCGTAGCTCAGATGATTCCAGACATGGTGAAGATGACTGGCGCCAAGGCCGTAATCGCCCCTGCCGATAACCGCGCGTGGCTGCCGGTTGGCCTGGCCAGACAGATTCAGCGCAAGTTGGAGTCCATGGGGGTTGATATGGCTTATCCCGTCCCCTTCTGTTCCTTGACAGAAGAGGATAGCCAAAGCCCGTACATCCGCGAGTTCGCCAGGTATTTCGGCAGGCCCGAAGTGCATGTGGAGTTCTACCGGGATGATAGGCATAGAATAGGCAGAGTTGACGTCATTAGAGAGGCTCCCTGTGGTAGCACACGTTTTGTGGCTGAAGGCCTGGTTGGGCTCTGGTTCAGGGATGCTGTGGAGAAGGCGGGCCTTCTGCATCACCAGTTTCCCTGCCTGGCAACAATGGCCATGGACAGGGAGTTCCAAGACACCCTGATGCACCGTGCCGGAGCCATGATCAAACAGGCAGTGGAGAAGCCTATCAAAGATGCCGGGCTGGGTAGGGCCTCAGTCTAGGCGACTACGATCAGCGCCTTTCTGTCAATAGTGCCGAGTATCCGTTTCCCGTGAGCTATGCTGGGCGGGTCCTAGGCTATGCTATACTGTGCCGACAATGAAGGAACTACTGTCCGGTAACGAGGCCCTTGCCCTGGGTGCCTATCACGCCGGTGTGAGAGTGGCTGCTGCCTATCCGGGAACCCCGAGCACTGAGATACTTGAGTCCATAGCTCGGTTTGAGGACGTCTACGCCGAATGGTCAACGAATGAGAAAGTGGCTATGGAGGTGGCGCTGGGGGCGGCCTATGCCGGCGTTCGGTCTCTGGTATCTCTCAAGCACGTAGGCCTGAACGTGGCCATGGACCCATTCATGGCTGCCTCCACCACTGGAGTCAACGCTGGGATGGTGGTGATCTCTGCCGACGACCCGGGAATCCACAGCTCTCAGAACGAACAGGACAACCGCCACTACGTCAGACTGGCCAAAGTGCCTTTGCTGGAGCCCAGTGATAGCCAGGAAGCCTACGATCTCATGGCGTACGCGTTTGATATGAGCGAGGAATTTGATACTCCAGTGCTCGTGCGGAGCACTACCCGCATCTCGCATTCGAAGTCGGTGGTCGATGTAAGTCGGCGTCGCGTCCTGGCGGCCACGCAGGTGGGTTTCCCTCGTAATGAGCGGAAATACGTCATGCTTCCGGGCCACGCCCGACTGAGGCGTCCCGTGATAGAGGAACGCCTGGTGAAGCTTGCAGCACACGCCGAAGGCTCTCCTTTGAACCGTATTGAGTGGGGTGAGCGCAGTCTGGGGATAGTCACCAGCGGGATTGCGTACCAGTATGCTAGAGAGGTCTTCCCCAAGGCTTCGTTCCTGAAGCTGGGTATGACCTATCCCCTTGCCAAAGACCTGGTCCGCCACTTCGCCTCACAGGTAGACAGAATGATAGTGGTTGAAGAACTGGACCCGTTTCTCCAGGAAAACATTGAAGCTCTAGGGATAAAGGTCAGCGGCAAGGAATTCGTCCCGAGGATCGGCGAGTTGAACCCATCCGTCGTAGAAGAAGGGGCCCTGAATGCTGGACTACTGGCTGGGACAGCGCCTCGGCAGAAGACGCATGTAGACTCGAAGCTGCCAAGACGACCTCCGTTGCTGTGCCCGGGTTGTCCCCATACGGGCATATTCTTTGTGCTAAGCGGCATGGGGAAGCGCCTCAAGCTGCCGGGGGCGAAGGACAGGTCGCTAAGAAAGTCAACGCTAACCATCACTGGGGACATCGGTTGCTATACCCTGGCTACATATCCGCCGCTCAGTGCTATGGATACCACAGCCTGTATGGGTGCCAGCATTGGCCAGGCCCTCGGCATGAAGAAGGCTGGTGTGGACAACAAGGTTGTTGCTGTCATTGGTGATTCCACCTTCCTTCATTCTGGCATAACCCCTTTGGTGGATGCGGTATACAACCAGGGGCGGATAACGGTTGTGATCCTTGACAATGGGACGACTGCCATGACGGGTCACCAAGATCATCCCGGGACCGGGGTCTCGGCGCAAGGAAAAGAGACAGAAGCAGTGCATCTGGAGCAACTGGTCAGGGGAATGGGCATCGGCGATGTCAGAGTAGTGGACGCCTTTGATATGAAGGCTCTTAGGAGCGCCGTCAGGAGTTCACTGGATAGCGCTGCGCTTTCGGTCATCATAGTCCGTGGTGAATGTGCCGTCCGTGTGCCCAGGCGTTCCGCCCCCAGGGTCGTCGACACTGAGAAATGCGATCAGTGCGGTACCTGTCTCTTGCTTGGGTGTCCTGCCATCCAAACTGAGAATGGACAGGTCTACATTGACACCACCCTATGTGTTGGCGACTACTGCACCATTTGCCAGCAAATCTGTCCCCGGCAGGCGATAGGGCCAACAGTCGAAGAGTGAGGCCAAGAGTCGGAATGAACAACGTTGACATGCTTGTTACTGGAGTGGGGGGTCAGGGGGTCATTCTGGCCAGCGACATGATAGGTGAAGTCGCGTTAGCCGCCGGGTGCGACGTGAAGAAGACGGATACCCTGGGCATGGCACAACGAGGCGGTAGCGTCATAAGTAACGTGCGAATAGGCCAGAAGGTCTGGTCTCCACTCATCAGGGAGAGTGGGGTAGACATACTGGTGGCTTTTGAAAAGCTGGAGGCGGCCAGGTGGGTGGACTACCTCAGGCCTGGAGCGGTGGCCATCGTCAATAATCATGCGCTTCCCCCGCTCTCGGTCAATCTAGGAGATGAGCGATATCCCAACGATGAAGAAATCGCCGGTATTCTGAGACAGCGAGCAGGCCGCATTTATTTCATCAACGGCACGGAGTCAGCCAAGAAGTTGGGCAATGTCAGGACGCTCAACATGTACATGCTAGGATGCGCATCCCTGTTGTTGGCATTCGATGTTCAGATGTGGAAAGACTGCATGTCGCGGCGCATACGGTCGAATGTTCTGCAGGTGAACATCGCGGCTTTTGACCTAGGCAGAAAGGAAGGCTTGGATGTCCATATCGGATAACGTTCTGAGACGTATGGAGGAGGGGTCGTGGATCAGGAGGATGTTCGAGGAGGGGTCCAGCCTGAAGCAGCAGTATGGAGAGGAGAAGGTCTTCGACCTTTCACTGGGGAACCCTGTAGTGGAACCTCCGGTTGAGTTCGTCCAGGAGCTGAGGAGGCTGGCGGAGAACCCGCTGCCCGGGATGCACAGGTACATGGCCAACGCTGGCTATCCTGAGACGAGGACGGTGGTGGCGAGGCAACTGGCTCTGGAGACTAGCATCGAGTTCACGGCGGACGATATTGTAATGACCTGTGGTGCCTCGGGGGCTTTGAACGTGGTGCTGAAGACAATACTCAATCCGGGCGAGGAGGTCTTGGTATTTGCCCCTTACTTTGTTGAGTATGACAACTACATAGACAACCAGGGTGGTGTTAGCAAGATTCTTCCAACAGATGATCAGTTCATACCAAGGCTCGATGTGCTTGAGTCCGCCATTACGGCCAAAACCAAAGCAGTCATCGTGAACTCCCCGAACAACCCCTCAGGAGTTGTGTATACGCAAGATCTAATACATCGGCTTGGAGGCCTGCTTAGCGAGAAGGAATCCCGGTACGGCACGCAGATTTTTCTCATCAGCGATGAGCCATATCGCAAGATCATATACGACGGGTTGAAATACCCACCAGTCTTCCGTCATCATCCCAACAGCGTAGCTCTTACCTCTCATTCCAAGGACCTGGCCTTGCCTGGTGAGCGCATCGGCTACATTGCTGCAAATCCGGGATGTGGTCGGCATGACGAACTGATGACAGGGCTGATTTTCTGTAATCGGGTGCTGGGATATGTGAACGCACCAGCCCTCATGCAGCACGCAGTGCGCAACCTGCAGGGAGTGACCGTTTCAGTAGCCGAGTATCAGAGGAAGAGGGAT
>DAOVBS010000106.1 GCA_030670425.1 Chloroflexota bacterium
CTAGCATACGTGGGCGACATAATCCCCAAGCACTAGCTTGTATTCTTCGATTATGGCCTCAGCAACGTTTGCCCAGCCAAATCCGAGTACTGACGCCCGCGTTGAACTCACGGACCGGGTACCATTATCTGGCCTTGAAAGGAGAGCCGCTATCCTATCTGCAAGGCGAAGGGGAGCATTGTCTTTCAGCACATACCCGGTCTCGCCTTGACGGACAACGTTCTCGATGCCTCCCACTCCGGCTGCGACCACAGGCGTTCCGCAAGCCAGAGCCTCCAGGGCTACGAGCCCAAAGCTCTCGTGGTAGGAGGGGATGACGCAGACGTGGGCAGCACTGTAGTAACAGGGTAGCTGTTCCTGCTCTACCGCGCCGGCAAAGGTAACTGAATCCTGGATACGTAGCTTGTGGGACAACCTCTGCAGTCTTTCCACTTCGGCCTCGCTATCATCGTCGCCGCCGACTACCACCAGTCGGAGCCCCTGGCGCTTCCCCAGATATGTCATAGCCATCAACAACCTGTCTATGCCCTTCAGGGGGTCGATCCTGCCGACAAACAGGATGATGCTATCGTTATCGAAGCCTAGCTGCCGGCGGGCAATTCCTTTGTCGACGGGTTGGAACAGGTCCAGGTTCACACCGCAAGGGATCACCCTTACGGTGTCCGGGGAGGCATCGTAATAGCGGATCAAGTCCTCCTTTTCTTTCTCCGTGGCGGCGATGACGCGGTGACAGTCCTTGGCTAGCTCTCTTTCGGCCCGTATGCGGAGCTCGGGCTCGTCCTCACCCATGCCAATGGTGTTCTTGACGGCCCCCAGGGTATGGAACATCGTGATGTGGGGAACATTCCACGAATGCTGTAGGCATCTTCCCAGCCAGCCCGATAGCCAGTAGTGGCTGTGTATCAAGTCATATTGCAGGCCGCTGCGCTCTGTGAATGATTCCAGTTCGCAGAGGAGATCGGCAAGATAGGAGTAGACCACCAACTTGTGTATGTCCTCGACCTCCCCCGCCTCCAGATGAATGAGCCGGGCATTCTCGTCCAGTTCCACAATCTGATCGTCCGTCGGGTCATGAGCGCGGACGTAAATATCCACCAAATGTCCCCGTCTCCCCAGCTCGCGGGCAAGCTCTCGGATGTAGACGCTCATGCCACCGGTGTCTCTCCGCCCCAATCTCCCTACGGGACAGCTGTGGACGCTGAGCATGGCTATCTTCAGTTGTCCTGTCGCCACTGGAACTTTCTTTCCCCCTTGGTCCTAGCCGCCGCTGCCAACAACCATGTTGAGGTCAGTTGAGCGCTATCTGGCAGCTGTATATAGGGACTTTCTTGCCGCCCAGGCGATATTTGTATTCTTCACGTCCCTTCAGAAAGTCGAACCTCTTCTTCCCTCTCTCGATGCTGTCTCTGAGGCATAGGACCTTGCAGAGCAACCCCACGCTCAAGGAGCTGTACTGGGGATCATAGCCACTATTGTAGAGATAGACGCTGTCTTTGTAATCGAAGTACATGACCGTAGCCACAGGCAATGCGTTGAGCTCCAGGACGCCGAATCTCAGGATCCCGGCTTCAGCCATGGCCGATGCCAGGGACACGAAGAAGGATTCCATTCGAGGGGTCATGAACGCCGCCTTACCTTCCCTGCTCTCTCGGAACAGCTTTAGGAAAACGTCCATAACGTCTGGAAGGGCCTCGCTATCATCGACAAGGCGGTAGTTCACGTCACCTGCCCGCTGCAGTCTTCTCAGCTTGCGTCTCAGCTCGTGTCGCTGTTTCGCGCTCAGCATGCCCAGGTATTCGTCCCAAGTAGATGGCAAATCGAGCTCGAAGGAAACATCCTCCTGGTTACAGGCAACTTGAAGTCCTCGATTCGCTGCTATATGCACAAGATTGGTGAGCGCTGTGGAGTCAGGCCTCAGGGAACCCAAATCTAAACGACTTATGCCTTTCTGCCTGAGGTTTTCGAGCAGGGGGTCAAAGAAATCCTGCTCTCTTCCTGGTGCCACCACAAAGTCTAGATAGTCACAAACATCAGCGCTGCCGATAAAGGAGGCCTTTTCTCCCTTGAGCAGAAGGGGAGCGATGCCGATGACGGTTTCCGCTTCCCTGACAGCACACAGGTACAGCTCGGCTCCGGCGCCGAACTCCTGCCACCAGACCCTCAGCCAGGGAGGCAGAACGAAGACAGAGTCCCACCTCAAGCGGCGGTACAAGTCTGGCCAAGAGGAAATAAGACTGTCAAAGCTCTCTGGGGTAACAGAAGCGCTCATATGCGCGGCGACCGGTGTGACAGCGGTTCGTTGTCCCTTGTTGGGCGGCGGCGTGCCCAGTTGTGAACCAGCCCCTTCCTAATCTTCTTAGCACAGAGAGATCGTTTCCCGGCCAGCAACTGGACATGGGAAGCGCCGAGACCTGAGAAAGCGCTGCCGGCGGCCATCATGAGCTCTTCCTGTGGAGGCCGCAGGCTCGCTATCCAGCATAACATCAGTATATGAGTGCGCGAGGCCAGCGGTCAATGTGGGGAGTAGTCTCGAGGCGTGGGATGGCGGCTCTGTAGGCG
>DAOVBS010000042.1 GCA_030670425.1 Chloroflexota bacterium
GTCACTTCAGCCAACCTGAGGAAGCTTAACCGCGCTATCTTTGGCTCTGCCTTCAGTGCCGCCTTTGACAAACAGGGCAGGATAGCCTTGCCCTTTGCCCTACGTGGCTATGCCGAAATTGATGATTCCGTAGTTGTTGTGGGGGCGAATCAGTACGTCGAGCTCTGGAATGAGAAACTGTGGAAGACAGAGAAGGCCTCAGCTGAAGAGCAAGCCTCTCAGATAATGGAGAGCCTCGGAGGGAGCTAGTGCTGTTGACTATGTCCTTGCCGGCCCACACCCCTGTAATGGTCAATGAAACCCTAGAAGGGCTGCAACCCGGCCGCGGAGGGCATTTCATTGACTGCACGGTGGGCCTTGGGGGGCATGCCCGAGCGATCCTGGAAAGGATTTCACCTACCGGCAAGCTCCTGGGTATCGACGCCGACCCGGAAGCCATCAGAACAGCCCAGGACAGGCTCAGCGACTATGGTGAAGCAATTGTCCTGGTCAATGACAGCTTTGTCAATCTCCGGGCTATCTGCGAGAAATACGATTTCTGCCCGGTCGATGGCATTCTCTTCGACCTTGGCGTTTCTTCAATGCAACTGGATACCGCCGAACGCGGCTTCAGTTTCCAGCGCGAGGCTCCTCTTGACATGAGATTCGATCCCTCGCAAGAGCTCACTGCCTCTGATATCGTGAATGCCTTTCCAGAGAGGGAGCTAGCTCGCATTCTCAAGGAGTACGGAGAGGAGCGTCACTCACGGCGAATAGCCCGGCATATCGTATACAGCCGGCCCATCACATCCACATTACGACTTGCTCAAGTAGTACAGCAGGTCCTAGGCAGCAAGCGTGGCAGAATTCACCCAGCCACCCGGACCTTCATGGCCCTTCGCATTGCTGTCAACGAAGAGCTACAGAGTCTATCGCTGGCTCTGGAGCAGACCATCAACCTCCTGCGCCTTCAAGGCAGGCTGGTAGTAGTCAGCTACCACTCACTCGAAGACCGCATAGTCAAGCAATTCATGCGGAGCAAAGCTAGCAACTGCGCTTTGAAGCTCATATCAAGGAAGGTCATACGACCTACCTCGTTGGAGATTGAATCCAACCAACGCAGCCGCAGCGCTAAGTTAAGGATAGCTGAACGCTCGAAATGAACCAAGCAATACCTACACCAGCAAAGGAGGTTAATAATGGCAAACAAGATTGTTTCCGCTATCGATGTAGGCACAACCAAGATAGCCACTATCGTAGCCAACGTAAGAGCGCAAGAGGACATTGAAGTCCTAGGCGTAGGAGTGGTCCCAAGTCACGGCCTGCACAAGGGCATCGTGGTCAACATGGATGAAGCCAAGGAGTCCATCGCTGCCTCGGTGCAGGAAGCCCAGAAGATCAGTGGCATGCGGGTAGACTCCGCCTGCGTAGGCGTCACCGGCAGGCACATCAGCAGTCTCAACAACCGAGGAGTAGTAGCTATCCCACGCGATGATCGCTTGGTGCGCCCTCAAGATCTCAAGAGGGTGCTGTCCGCAGCCCGTACTATCTCCGTTCCTGAAGGCAAGAGGTTGCTTCATGCTATCCCTCGCTACTACACCTTGAATGGCGAAGAAAGAGTAGAACAGCCGGTGGGCATGCACGGCACCAGATTGGACGTGGAGACTCACATCATCACTGCATCGGTGTCTTCCGTACAGAACCTGGTCAAGTGCATTCGCAGCGTAGGAGTGGATCTTGAAGACCTGATCCTGGAACCGCTGGCCAGCGGGGAAGCAGTATTGACCGCACAGGAAAGAGAGAGTGGCGTTATCATGGCTGACATTGGCGGTGGTACCACAGACATAGCTGTCTTCAAGGATGGCAATATCTACCACACGGCGATTGTTCCGGTGGCTGGCTACCAAGTAACCAGCGATATCGCCATCGGCCTGGGCCTGCCCTTCCACGTAGCAGAGAGAATGAAGAAGACGTACGGTAACGTAACACCAGGCCTGGACACCGACACTGAAGCGACTATGACAGGCATAGAGAATGGCCACAGTGCTTCTTACCGCGAGCTATGTGACATCACCCGTTCTCGAATGGAGGAACTGTTTGAACTAATACTCCTGGAAATGCCCTCCAGCGATTATCCAAATCTGGCACCGTGCGGATTGGTGCTTACCGGTGGCACAGCCAACCTGACGGGTCTGGCCGAGCTGGGGAAATCCATGCTACAGATGCCGGTAAGGAAAGGCGCGCCCCTGGGAGCAGGCGTCTACGGCATTACCGACATCCTTCGAGACTCAGCCTACGCTACTACCATGGGACTGATCCTCTGGCAGGCGAGAAACAAAGAGAAGTCAGCCTGGCAAGCGAAAAGAGGAGGTCTTCTAGGCGGCTTTCTCAAGGTGGTGAGGAAATTGCTTCGTGGCTAGGGCACGACGGGACTGAATCTTTCTGATGTAAGGAGGCACAAATGGCAAAAACGACTTTCGTCCCAACACCGGCAAGAATCAAGGCCGTAGGAATTGGCGGTGGTGGCTGTAATGCCATCAACCGCATGGTCCGGGAAGGAATAAGAGGCGTCGACTTCATAGCCATGAACACCGATGCTCAAGCCCTGGCAATGACCGAAGCACCTACTCGCATCCAGCTGGGTGAAAAGCTGACCAGAGGTCTGGGCGTAGGCGGTGACCACAAGTTGGGAGCAAAGGCGGCTGAGGAGAGCCGCCAGATCATCGAGGAACTCGTCGAAGGCGCTGACATGGTATTCATCAGCTGTGGTATGGGTGGCGGCACAGGCACTGGCGGCCTTCCCACCGTGGCTGAAATAGCCAAGCAAAGCGGTGCCCTCACCATCGGCGTAGTGACAAAGCCCTTCGGCTTTGAAGGCGGACACCGAACCGAAGTAGCTGAAGAAGGCGTACTCGCTCTGACCAGCAAGGTAGATACCCTCATCATCATACCTAACGACCGCCTTCTCCAGCTATGTGACGCCAAGACCACTGTAGACAGCGCTTTCAAGCTGGCTGACGATGCGCTTCTTCTCGGAGTCCAGGCCATCTCTGAGGTAGTCACAGTGCCCGGGTTGATCAATCTGGACTTTGCCGACATCAAATCGGTAATGAAAGATGCTGGCCCGGCGTGGATGTCGATGGGAAAGGCAAGCGGACAAAATCGAGCCGCCGAAGCTGCCAAGGCAGCCCTGGCCAGCCCTCTGCTCGACGTGTCCGTCAAGGGGGCCAAGGGTGTGCTATTCAACATCACAGGTGGCCCCAGCCTCACTCTCTTCGAGTGCAACGAAGCCGCCCAAGCCATCAGCCAGGCCGTTGACCCCAGGGCCAATATCATCTTCGGAGTTGTGCGCGATCCCAAGATGGACAGCGAAGTCAAGATCACCATCATCGCCACCGGGTTCACCACCCAGTATGGCAAAGGATCGCCCGACCTCGAGGAACTTCGCCGCTTGATGAGAGGCGGCAGCGATACTCTGGATGTCCCTTCGTTCCTGCGGCGCGGCCAGCGCACTACATCACCTGAACTGCTGAGAGCTGTCAAGGAAAAGGCAGAGGTCACCCTACAGCCATCTAGAATCTCCTGGCAGTAGTCCTCCCTTCTCATCAAGAAAGGGTGGCTCTCGCCACCCTTTCTTGATTCCACAGGGGCTTGCATTCTACTATATGTAGTTGTAACATACTATACAACACAATCTTTGGGGGTGGTAAGGTTATGCGGTGTCCCTACTGCAGCGGAGGCGACTCGAGAGTCATAGACTCCCGTGCTTCGGATGAGGAAGTAAGACGGCGGAGAGCTTGCCTCGCCTGCGGCGCCCGTTTCACTACCTATGAGCGTGTGCAAACCCACAACATTTTCGTAGTCAAGAAAGACGGCCGACGTGAGGAATTCAATCGTGACAAGCTCGCCTCTGGAATCCGCAGAGCCTGCGAAAAGCGTCCCTTGCCCGCAGGCACCATTGACAAACTCATAGATAACATTGAAGCCGAACTCTATCGGTCGGGCAAGGCCGAAATTCCCTGCTCCACCATCGGCGACCTAGTAATGCGGGGGCTTGAGAAGCTGGACCACATTGCCTATATCCGCTTCGCAAGCGTGTACCGCGAGTTTGCCGATATTGGCGCCCTAAAACAGGCAGTTGACACGCTTGCTCGAAACAAAGGGTCGGTGCCACCGGAAGGTCAGTTACCACTTCTACCCTCTCGCACGGCAAATTCCTTGACTGGGCGCAGGAGAGGATGACAATGGCCAAATCCCGGCAAAGGAGCAGCCACGGTAGACCTGTCGCACAGGACAATATCGCTCGGGCTGTCTTCACCGCTGCCGAATCCATGGGCGTGACTGACAGGAAGATGCTTGAGGTGTTGACGGAGCAAGTAAGCCAACGGCTGAGGGTTGCTCAACCCTTACCTGGTATGGAGAGCTTTGTCTCCCCGCAAGCCAAACATGCCATCTCGAGTTCCCGCCTCAAGGCAGTGGTTAGCGAGGTTGTGTCGGCGGATGAATTCTCCCCTCAGCTAGGCAGCAAAGTCATTTCGGGAATTGAACTCAGCGATAACGCCTTGAGGGTCCTGGAGAGAAGGTACTTGATGAAGAGCGAGACAGGAGAGGTCATTGAGACTCCGCAGGAGCTCTTTCGCCGGGTCGCTAAGCATGTTGCTTCAGCAGAACTCGATTACGATTCAAAGGCTGACGCCTCCTATTGGGAAGAAGCATTCTACCAATCGATGGCCAACCTGGAATTCCTGCCCAATTCTCCTACTTTGATGAACGCTGGCCGCGAGCTAGGGCAGCTCTCGGCTTGCTTCGTTATTCCCGTAGAAGATTCAATGGAGTCCATTTTTGATGCTGTCAAGCACACCGCTATGATCCACAAGAGCGGGGGAGGCACCGGCTTCTCCTTCTCCGGTCTCAGGCCTGAGAAAGACAGGGTCGGCTCCACCGGGGGCGTTGCCAGCGGCCCCGTGTCTTTCATGCAGGTCTTCGACACCACCACCGACGTAATCAAGCAAGGCGGCATGCGCCGTGGTGCTAACATGGCGATCCTCCGCGTTGACCATCCTGACATCCTAGAATTCATCACAGCCAAGGAGAACCCTGAGGCTCTGACCAACTTCAATCTCTCCGTAGCCGTAACTGACAGCTTCATGAAGGCAGTTGAGGAAGGTGCCGACTACGACCTGATGAATCCACGAACCGGCGAAGCCACCGATAAACTCAATGCCAAAGGAGTATTCGAGAAGATAGTCAATCTGGCCTGGAGCACGGGTGACCCCGGCATAGTATTCATAGATGAGATAAACAGGCATAACCCTACCCCGAAGTGGGGAAGAATTGAGAGCACCAACCCCTGCGGTGAACAACCGTTACTGCCCTTTGAGTCCTGCAACCTGGGCTCCATTAATCTATCCAAGATGGTCATTCCCCAGAACAACCAGTCCGAAATCGACTACCCCAGGCTATCTCAGGCTATCAGATTGGCAGTCCGCTTTCTCGACGACGTCATCGACGTCAACCGATTCCCGCTGCCAGAGATAAGCAAGAGAACAAGGGCCTCGAGGAAGATAGGCCTGGGGGTGATGGGCTTTGCTGATATGCTGATTCAGCTTGGCATCCCTTACGATAGCGAACAAGCGCTCAGCGCGGCTGAAGACGTCGCCCATTTCATCTCCG
>DAOVBS010000052.1 GCA_030670425.1 Chloroflexota bacterium
TGCTCCGCCTTGCCTCTGAGTTGGGGTCGGATGTTCCTTTCTTCATCTACGGTGGCACCGGTCTGATAGAGGGCAAGGGGGAAAGAGTGACGTCGCTGCCACTCCTGAATTCAACTCGCTTTGTTCTGCTGGTGCCGCCGCTCGGTGAGATTCGAGACAAGACCAGGCAGCTCTATGGCAAACTCAATACTGACTGTTTTACCGGGGGACAGTACGTTCGCGCAGCTCTATCTTCCTTGAGGCGTGACAGAACGGTACTCCCATCGATGATGTTCAATGCTTTTGAGAGAGTAGCTTTCGACTTCTTCCCCGGACTCAGCGCATTCTGGAGGGCATTCAGGGAAGCTGGAGCCCCCAGCGTTCATCTGGCAGGATCCGGTCCCTGCCTTCTTGCACCTGTTCCCGGGAAAGGCTTAGCTGATGAGCTGCGTTCGCGCCTGGAGGATCAGGGGCTGAAATGCTATCTGGCGTATTCTTCGACACCGGCCTGGTATCCGGGACAAACCTGACCCTTCCCACAGCTACACACGCCGCAATGACGGCAGTTCCGGCATCCGCTCGTTGCTTCGACTCCAGCGGCCCGTCTCGGCCCCGTCTACGGTTTCAGCGACAGCGCCAGCCTTTCCTCGTCCGCTCTGGTTTTGACTTCGCCGTCCAGTTTCGCCCGGTGCAACTCCTGAAGGACTCTCCCCAGCTCCGGGCCGGCAGAAATACCCAGGCTTATTAGCTTCTCTCCATCGAGAGCTGTCTTCACGTACCTCAGTCTGGTCAGGAACAGTTCGAGATTAGAACACGCCAGAGGAGACTCAGAGGCCACGGCATTGGCCTGAATGGCTACCGGGTTGTATCCATGAAGCAAGGAGTAGACTGCGCTTCGCTTCACGGAGGGCCGGTCCAGAAGGCAAAGCTCCCCCTTCAAGCGCAGCGTATCACGCAATACCTGAGCTGTGTTCTTTGGCAGATTAAGCCGCTGAATGAAATTCTCGCTCTCCTCCTTGCTGAGATGGTAAACAAGGAGGCACAGGTAGAGGGAAGGGAGCTGTCTGGCTTTGTTGAGCTTGCGCGTCCTATCGAATCTCTCGGCTATCCAGCCGTTGCCTTTGAGCTGAGGGTTGATCTGTTGTAGCGCCCCCAGTTCGCCAAGCCTCTCAATAGCACGTTCTGGATGTCTCTCCCGGAGAATCAGTTCCAGTTCGTGTCTCATGCGGTCGGGGCTTATGGTTCTCAGCATAGGAACGTCTCGTACGAGCAGCTCAGCAGTCCCTGGCTCCAGGCTGAAACCCAGCCGTTGCTCGTAGCGGACAGCCCTGAGGATTCTGGTAGCGTCGTCGATGAAACTTCTGCTGTGCAGAACCCGGATAAGGCCGCGCTCCAGGTCACTCTTACCGTCGTAGGGATCGATTAGAATCGCGTAGTCCTTCGATGCCAGACATATGCTCATGGCATTCATGGTGAAGTCCCTGCGGGAGAGATCGTCGCTGAGAGTTCCCGGGAACACCTTTGGCAGTGCACCGGGGCTGGCATAGGTCTCCTGCCTCGCACTGGCCATGTCAAGGCTGAAATCACCATAGCCAAGCTTGGCGGTGCCAAAGCGGGGATGCGTGACCAGCTTTATCTGCGGACTCCTGGCCAGTTGCTGAGCCAGCCTCACTGCATCGCCCTCGATTACCAGATCGAGGTCGAAGTTGGCTTGACCGAGGAGCAAGTCTCGCACCACTCCACCGACCAGGTACACCCTTTGCCCCAGCCGGTCAGCCTCTTCGCTGACGCCCCTAACCAGTTCCAGAATCCATGGAGGCAAGTATTGCTCAAGCTGTAAAGCCAGGTTCATCTTCGCTCGGTCTTCAGTCAATCGCGGCTGCCTCAGGGTAGCACCATTATACCATCGCCGTTTTCCGGCGGTCGCCGTGCAGGCTGGAACGCCGCGCCAGGCCACCCGGCAGGATACCCGAGCGGCATTCGTTCAACAGAGACGCAGCACGCAGCCAACAGGGGAACGCTGCAGCAGCTCAAGAGACGGCGGCCGGGTTCTCACCCCCTTCACAGGCAGAGCCAGCAACGTGGCCCACGAACTCCGTGCCCAGGGGAGATGTCGGGGCGAGAGGATTTGAACCTCCGACTTCAGCGTCCCGAACGCTGCGCGCTACCAGACTGCGCTACGCCCCGTTTGTCTCGGCTATTATAAAGTGGTTTAATTGCTGGAACAAGTTCACTGGCCGGCGAGACAAGGGCAAATGAGATACTGCGTTCTGATAATTGACGGGGCCGCGGGCTGGCCGCTGCCTGGACACGGCGGGAGAACCTGCCTGGAGCTAGCGCAGACGCCAAACCTGGATGCCATGGCAAGCCAGAGTATTCTGGGGGTGGCTCGTACAGTTCCGGAGGGGATGGAGCCCAGCAGCGGTTGCGCCTGCATGTCCATTCTGGGCTACGATCCCCGGGTCTACTACCGGGGGAGGAGCGCCATTGAAGCCAGGAGCATGGGCATTCCAGTCGGCGCCGGAGAGGTCGCCTTCCGCTGTAATCTGGTTTCCGTATGCGATGGAAAGATGCGAAGCTACAGCTCGAACTTCATCAGCACCGAAGAGGCACGAACCTTCGTCTCCGCTCTGAACGATAACCTGAGTGACGACGAGGTGCACTTCTATCCCGGGGTCAGCTATAGACAGCTATGCAAGATACGAGGCAGAGAAGACACGCTTCTAGCCGACTGCACTCCTGCTCACGACATCCATGACCAACCCATCAACGGGTTCCTGCCTAAAGGGCCCGGCAGCGACTTCCTGCGGGACCTGATGATGCGCTCGGAAGAGCTGCTCCGGGACCATCCAACAAACGCAGAACGCCGATCTCGTGGCGATATGCCAGTTACTATGATCTGGCTTTTCTGGGGTAGCGGCAGAATACCCGACATGCCGGCTTTCAAGCAGGTTCGGGGCCTTGCTGCTGCTATGACCTCCGGAGTTGATCTTCTCCGAGGCCTGGCGAAGATGGCGAGAATGGAGGTGCTGGATATCCCTGGAGTCACCGGTGACCAGGACAATGATTATAGTGCTCAGGCAATAGAAGCGCTGCGAGCACTGGAGAACTACGATGTGGTGATCATCCATGTGGAGGCACCGGATGAGGCCAGCCACGCAGGGTCTGTGGAAGAAAAAGTGGCGGCTATCGAGATGATAGACAGGGAGATGGTAAGCCGAATCCGCGATTGGCAGAAAGACACTCTTCGAGTACTCATTATGCCGGACCACGCAACCCCCATCCAGACTCAGACCCACATTGGAGAGCCCGTCCCTTTTATGCTCTGGGGGGCAGGGTTCGAAGCCAATGGAGCCAGGAGGTTCACTGAGGCAGAGGCGAGAAGCACAGCCGTCTTCCTTGAACGGGGGCATGACATTATGAGTAGGCTGACCAACTAAAGGAGCGACATGGCTTTACTAGTGCAGAAATACGGCGGCAGCTCTGTCGCAGATGCTGAGAAGATCAAGAATGTGGCCCGTCGCATAGCCAGGGCCAAAGACGAGGGGAACCAGGTGGTCGTCGTTGTCTCAGCAATGGGAGACACCACTGATGAACTGATCAACCTGGCCCGGCAGATCACCGAACGCCCAACAGAGAGAGAACTCGACCTCCTGCTCTCTACAGGCGAGCTGGTTTCCAGCACTCTCCTGGCTATGGCAGTGGAGACTCTGGGATACAAAGCAGTCAGCCTGACTGGCATCCAGGCAGGCATTCACACTGATTCCAACTTCAGCCGAGCACGGATTCTTCGTGTTGCCCCCAGGCGAGTCGTCAGCGAGCTGAAAAAAGACAGGATCGTCATCGTAGCCGGATTTCAGGGCGTCAATCAGGATATGGACATCACCACGCTGGGCCGCGGTGGCTCTGACACCACCGCCGTAGCCCTGGCCGCCAGTCTGGGGGCCGAGAGCTGCCAGATCTACACTGATGTCGAGGGTGTCTACACCGCTGACCCTCGCCTGGCGCCGCAGGCAAGGAAACTGACGCGGATCGGCTATGAGGAGATGCTGGAGCTTGCCACCTACGGAGCCAGGATAATGCACCCCAGAGCAGTGGAACTGGGCCAGTTCTACAACATACCTATCCTGGTGGCTTCTAGCTTTGGTGATAGCCCGGGAACTACTATCTGCAAGGAGGCTTCTATGGAAGTAAGAAACAGGGTGAGCGGTATTGCCCATGACACGAACATCGCTCAGATTACCGTGATTGCCACTCCTCACAGCCCTGGCACAGCTGCGGCGCTCTTCGAGCCTCTGGCCAGAGCAAACATAAGCGTGGACACCATCGTCCAGAACGCCAGCGTTGAGGCTACGACGGACCTCACCTTCACGGTGTCCCGCAACGACCTTGTCAAGGCAATGTCCATAGTGGAACCCGTGGCCAAATCCGCAGGAGCGAAGAAATGTGTTGCTGACTGCACGCTAGGACAGGTCAGCATCATAGGAAGCGGGATGCAGAATACGCCGGGCTATGCCGCCAGGATGTTCCGCACTCTCTCTGAACAGGGCATAAATATCCGGCTAATCACTACTTCGGAGATACGCATAACCTGCATTATCTCCGAGGAAAGGATCAAGGATGCCGTGCAAGCACTGCACCGAGCCTTTGAACTCGAATTCGCTTGACATTACTTATGGGGCTTGCCACCATTTGCCTGAGTTGGCAAGAGATGACCTACCAGAAAGAGGAAGAGCAGACTGGTCTGGGTAAACGGCTAAGCCAGGAAGCCGTAGGCTTGGCCCTCCAGGGGCGCTGGGAAGAGGCGGCGGCGGTGAACCAGAGCATCCTTGAGAGATTCGCCGGTGACATCGCGGCCTGCAATCGTCTCGGCAGGGCTTTGACTGAGCTCGGCGAGTTCGCCAAAGCGAGAGAGGCATATGACAAGGCACTGGAGCTTTCGCCCCACAACGCCATCGCCGGCAAGAACCTGGCCCGATTGGCCAGCCTGGTCGAAACCGGAGCGAGCACAAATGGTAGAGCCAAGAGGATCTCGTCTGAACTCTTCATCACTGAAATGGGCAAGGCGGGAGTGGTGAAGCTCGAAAATCTGGCTCCGACAGAGATGCTGGTCAGGAT
>DAOVBS010000045.1 GCA_030670425.1 Chloroflexota bacterium
GACGTACAGAGCATCGACTCCAGCCTTCAACTCGACCTGGGCGCTGACGTCGGGCATCATGGCAAGCTGATGCGGGCTGCCTGGAGTTATGTAGACAGCATCCAAGGGGAAGACCTCCTCAGTGGCTTCTTCAGGTGGCGTCTCATACTTCACCAGTTCACCCCCGTATTCCCTGGTCAGCTTCCTCAGGATGTGCGCTGGTACTTCCAGACCCGGTCCAGGACGGAAGAGAACGGTAGCTCCGAATCTCGCCAGCGCACAGGCCAGTGAATGTACCGTTCGGCCGTATTTCAAGTCACCCCATAATGCAATTCTCAGACCCCTGATTCTGTGCCTCTCCTTCTGGATGGTGTACAGGTCGCACAGGGTTTGGGTGGGGTGTTCGTGGCCGCCGTCACCGGCGTTTATCACCGGGATACCAGCATAGTCCGCCACCACCCTGGCTGCCCCCTCCCACGGATGCCTGATGACGATTATGTCCGCGTAGCTGCCAATCACTCTGGCCATATCAGCGATGCTTTCACCTTTAGCCAGAGAGGTCGCCCCCACATCAACCGCGCTTATGACACGGCCCCCGAGCCTGAGCATGGCAGTTTCGAACGATAGCCGCGTCCTGGTGCTCGGCTCAAAGAACAGGCTCGCCATGACCATTCCCCGGCATACTTCCGACTGCTCCCTGAGCGAATCCGCCATCTCATCTGCCAGGGAGAACAATGCCTCTATCTCCCCATTGGACAAGTCATCTATGGTAACCAGACTTCTATCTGCCAAGCTCATGGTAGCCTACCCCCTGTGCGCGCCTGAGCGTCCGGCCTGCCGGACAACTGGCAATAGTCACTCTATCCACACCGTCGACTTCCTTCACCTGCACCCGTACCTCCTCCTCCCTGGAGCTCGGTATGTTCTTGCCGGCGTAGTCCGCCCGAATGGGAAGCTCCCGGTGGCCACGGTCAATAAGCACAGCCAACTGGATCGAACTGGGGCGTCCCAGGTCCATGAGCGCATCCATCGCCGCTCGGATACTCCGTCCGGTATACAGGACATCGTCCACTAGGACCACATGCCTATCAGTAATATCGGTGGGAACATCGGTATCCTGGACTGACCGCCCGACCCCCAGCACAGGAGCATCATCCCGATAGAGGCCAATATCCAGAGCGCCAATGGGAACCAACACCCCCTCGAAGCTCCAGATTGCGGACCCCATCCGTTGCGCCAGGGGAACTCCCCGAGTCCGCATGCCCACCAGCACAATGTCCGCGATGTCCCGATTTCTCTCTATGATCTCGTGAGCAATGCGAGCCAGAGCCCTGGCCATGTCCCCCGAAGTCATGAGGACCTTTTCAGATACCAAAAAAACCCCCTGCCTTGAAACTGGCAAGAGGTTCGCGCGCCAATGCCGCCATTGCGGCAGACTCTGACATTCGTCCACTTACCAGCCTCACTGGACTGATTTAAAGGCTGCGACATTCTAGCATGCTCACAGGAATTGTGCAACGCCAGTCAACTTGACAACTCGGCCACGCTCTCTATACAATAAAGGAGCCTAAGTCTCTCCTTCCAGTTGTGAATACGTCTATTCCGGAGTGCAGTTTTCTATGTCCGCAGTGAAGCATGACTAAGTATATCTTCGTTACCGGCGGCGTAGTAAGTTCGGTTGGCAAGGGCATCTCCGTAGCTTCCATAGGCAGGATACTCAAGGGCCGCTCTATTTCTGTCTCTGCCCAAAAGCTTGACCCTTACCTCAATGCCGCCCCTGGAATGATTTCCCCTGCCCAGCACGGCGAGGTATTCGTCACCCAGGACGGCGCTGAGACCGATCTGGATCTGGGGCATTATGAAAGGTTCCTCGGAGTGGACTTGACCCAGGCTTCGAGCGTTAGCGCTGGCCAAGTGTATTCCTCCATCATCGCCCGGGAGAGAAATGGTGACTTTCTGGGAGGTACCATCCAGGTAGTCCCGCAACTCACCAATGAGATAAAGAGGCGCATCAGACGGGTAGCTGAGATCTCTGAGGCCGCCGTTGTCATAGTCGAGGTCGGGGGCACAGTAGGCGACATCGAAGGGCAGCCATTCCTCGAGGCCATAAGGCAAATGAGGAAAGACGAGGGCAGGGATAACGTGCTGTACATCCATGTCACCTTTCTCCCCCATATTGCCGCCACCAACGAAATAAAGACGAAGCCTACCCAGCACAGCGTTAATGAACTAAGGCGCATCGGGATCCAACCCGACGCCATCTTCTGTCGCAGTGACAGCGAGATATCCGAGGGCATAAAGGACAAGATTTCGCTGTTTTGCGATGTAGATAAAGAGGCAGTCATTCCTCTCGTTACCGGCGATACGATCTACGAGGTGCCCCTGCTGCTGGAGGAGTACGGATTGGGCGACTTCCTGGTCAACCGCCTGCGAGTGGACGGCAAGGAGAGCAACCTGGATCAGTGGCGCGATATGGTCAACAGATTGAAAGCTCCCAAAGAGCCGGTAACGATTGGCCTCGTAGGGGAGTACGTGGACCTCCAGGATGCATATTACTCGGTCCGCGAAGCGCTATGCCACGCCGCCCTAACCCACGACCGCGAAGTAAGGATAGAGTGGATCAATTCAGAGGAACTCCAGGGAGGACGCACCAACAGGCTCAGACAGGTTCAAGGGGTGATTGTCCCTGGAGAGGTCGGTCACCAGGGAGTCGAAGACACGATAGAGGCAGCTAGATTTGCCAGAGAGAAGGACATACCCTACCTTGGCTTATGTCTCGGGATGCAAGTTATGGCCATCGAATTTGGACGCCATGCGTTTGACAGCCGAGAGGTCAACTCCACCGAGTTTGACCCTGATACTGCTTACCCGGTTCTCCACTTGCGCTCGCAACAGCGACCTGGCGAGCAAGAGGATAGCGCTGTGCGCCTCGGAACCTATCCATGCCATCTGATACCCGGAACATTAGCTGCCCGGGCTTACGGCTGCGATGTGGCCTATGAGCGACACCGCCACCGCTTCGAGTTCAATAACGCTTTTCGCCAGCCACTGGAGGATGCGGGCATGATAGCCAGCGGTGTATCTCCGCACGGCGAGCTAGTGGAAATCTCCGAGCTCAGCAATCATCCCTGGATGGTATCTTGCCAGTTTCAAGCTGAGTTCAGGTCTCGCCCTGACCATCCTCATCCACTTTTCGTGGATTTCATCGGGGCGGCCAAGAAGACAACTGTAGAGGGATCACAGACCAGCCTACCCATGGACTAAGGAGAGGCCATGCAACTGTTCCTGGACACTGCCAACATCGATCACATCCGCCACGGCGTGGAATTGGGAGTGGTCACCGGAGTTACCACCAACCCAAGCCTGGTATCCAGAGAAGGCAAGGTCATCTACCGAGACCTGGTAAGAGAGATCTGCTCGATCGTTCCCGGACCAGTATCCACCGAGGTATTGGGCCAGGATGCTTCACAGATGGTAGTCGAAGCCAGGGAAATAGCTAAATGGGCGGAGAACATTGTAGTCAAGATACCGGCCAGCCTGGAGGGAGTGAAGGCTACCTCAGTGTTAACCAAGGAGAATATCAAGGTCAACTTCACCCTATGCTTCTCTTTGAACCAGGCTGTGCTGGCAGCAGCGGCGGGGGCTACCTTCATCAGTCCTTTTGTGGGCAGGCTCGACGATATCGGCGAGGATGGCATGAGAGTGGTAATTGACATTGTCCAATTCCTGAGCTATTATCGGCTCCCCACTCAAGTCATAGCTGCCAGCATCAGACATACTCAACATTGTGTGATGGCAGCCAAAGCCGGGGCGCACATCGCCACTATCCCTTACAGGGTACTGCTGCAAATGATCCAGCACCCGCTGACAGACACCGGGATCAGGCGTTTCACGGATGACTGGCGAAAGGTAATGGGAGATGAGGGAATCGTGGAAGCCTTCACAATACCCAAAGATGATCAGGGCAACTCATCAAGGTAAGCATATCCTGAGGAGACTACTATGACGACGATGGCTCAACTAGAAGACAAGACCCGCGATGAACTCGAGGCGTTAGCCAAGGAAAGCGGAAGCACAGGATACTCATCGCTGAAGAAGGCGGACCTCATACTGCACATCCTCAAGTCGCAAGCGGAGCGACAGGGTAATCTATTCCTGACGGGCGTACTGGAGATTATGCCTGAAGGTTATGGTTTCCTGCGTCAGGACAGTTTCCTCCGTGGTGGTAGCGACGTCTATGTATCGAATTCCCAGATTCGCCGCTTCAATCTGAGAGACGGCGACTACATCTGCGGGCAGGCCAGACCACCCAAGGAGGGGGAGAAGTACTACGGACTGCTCCGAGTCGAAAGCATCAACGGGCTTGATCCCGAACTGGGAAGGAATCGCCGCAATTTCGGCTCGCTGACACCAACTTTCCCCGACAAGTTCATCAATCTGGAGACCACTTCAAGCGAGCTGTCCACTCGTCTCATCAATCTGGTGGCGCCAATAGGCAGGGGCCAAAGAGGACTCATTGTCTCCCCACCGAAAGCAGGCAAGACCGTCCTTCTCAAGAAGATCGCCAATGCCATATGCACCAACTACAACGACATACATCTCATAGTCTGCCTCATCGGCGAAAGGCCGGAGGAAGTGACGGACATGAGGAGGTCCGTCAAAGCAGAAGTCATAGCCGCCACCTTTGACGAACCCGTAGAAAGCCAGACCCGGGTAGCCGAACTGGCGTTGGAGAGAGCCAAGAGACTCGTCGAAACAGGCAAAGATGTGGTCATACTCCTGGACGGCATCACTCGCCTTACCCGCGCCTACAACCTGGCAATGCCGACGAGCGGACGAACCCTGTCTGGCGGTATTGACTCGGCGGCTTTGTACCCGCCGAAGCGGTTCTTCGGCACGGCCCGTAACTCCGACGAGGGCGGCAGCCTGACCATTATCGCCACCTGCCTGGTGGACACCGGCAGCCGTATGGATGAGCTCATATATGAGGAGTTCAAGGGAACCGGCAATATGGAGCTTCACCTGGAGAGGAAATCAGCCGAAAAGAGGATTTTCCCGGCGATAAACATCCTACCCAGCGGCACCAGAAGGGAAGACCTCTTGCTGGACGAAGATACTGTAAAGCTAGTACACCTGCTCAGACGCATGGTCAGCATGCTGAGCGACGATTCTCCCAACCCAAGCGAGGTCACAGCAAGGGTACTGGAGAGACTGGGCAAGACGAAGAACAACGCTGAGTTCCTCGCTACCCTATCGAGGGAAACGTAGAGGGCCTCCTCGCCTGGCGCATTGCACTCCCCATCCCACGTCTTTATAATGTCCGCGTGGTTTCGCAAGGGCCAAGCTGGGTACAAAGGCTAAGGATAAGGATGAAGAGGGCTGTGGGCATGAACATCTTTCTATGCGATAGCTGCAAATGGAACTGGAGAAGCTCGTGCCACCGCCCCGAGCGTCCAAATGCCACCTGGTGCCCTGAATACCAAAAGAAAGGACGCTAGAGCTATACCTTTCTTTCCACACGACCGCTGCCATTCCCTGTCCACCGCCGATACACAT
>DAOVBS010000080.1 GCA_030670425.1 Chloroflexota bacterium
AACTCAGGCCATATCTCAGCAGAATAAGACAGGGATACGCAACTCCAAACTACAAAGCGCTCCTACAGGAACTGGTTCAAAGCGAAGGACAGCCCCCTCCCACCTATCACCTGACAGAGGCGGTCGGCCCTGCCCATCAGAGGCAATTCACTGTGGAAGTTATCATAGAAGGAGAGGTTATGGGACAGGGCATAGGAAGGAACAAGAAGGCAGCCGAGATCGAGGCAGCAGAGTCAGCCTGGAAAAAGACAGCACAAGGAAGACTGCTCCAACGCCCACACATTCAATGACAGATCAGAGGTGGAACTATGGCCAGACGAGATTACAGACGAAGGGAGCCAAAGAAACCCAAGAGCGGTGCCAAAAAGACCGAAATCCTATCTGAACTCCTCGGCCCCACAGAGGCAGAAGTCATCAAGAAGAAGAGAAAGCCGACTACTGAGGAGTAGATGGGCCCCAGTCGGAGTGCCAAGAATGGCAGATATGGCTCACGTCTCGGCTAGGGTATACGGGCGGGTTCAGGGCGTGTGTTTCCGCTACTTCGTAGTGGACATTGCAAGAAAGCTAGGCTTGCAGGGATACGTACGCAATCTACCCGGCGGAGATGCCGTGGAGGCTCAGGCCGAAGGAGAAACGCAGAACCTACAGAAGCTGGTGGAAGGCCTCAGAACAGGCCCGCCCGGAGCCCAAGTCAGACAGATGGAGGTAAACTGGTCCGCCTGTTCAGGGCAATTCAGGGATTTCGACATACGGTACTGAGCCGACCTTGCTAGTCCTCAAGCTGATTTCTTCCTTCATTGATGAGATTCAAGTGCTCAGTTGCAATACCAGCCAATCGTGAAGCCTCACGGTCAATCTCATAGGGTTCACCAATGATAATCTTGCCGCACTCTTCTACCCTGCCATCTCGGGCATCATCGGTATAGAATAGCTTTTGCTGTGCTTCGATAATGCCCAAGTCGAAAGGCAAGGTGAAGTAAAGATCGGCAAGCACATTCTCTATTCCCAGATCATAGAGCCCCTCCCAATTCATTTGCCTCCCCTTCTTGTACCTATTAACCGGCAGCAAGCCCAGCAGATTCGCTATAGTGAAACGACCGCTGTTGCCACAGACCTTGAAGGGCGCCACGCTAATTAGGAAGTCACTGCGCAACACCAGGTTGGGTGCCCAGAAAGTGGGAGTAGCGTAGAACTTGGTCAGGGGATTCTCCATCTCCACAAAAATGGAATCTCTAACATCAAGCAAGAGCACTCGCCGGAAGTTATATCGCAAAGCCTGGTACGTCGGGTAAATCGACTTTCCATCAGGAGACCCATCAGCAATGAGGATATCGGCCTCGCTGACATTTCTGATGCCCTCAACGATTGTGTTCAATAGCTCAGGACTGGTGGTCACCGGGTACGGTGACGGGTAGCCCGCACACGGCTTGATGAAGATCCGTCGTGCCCACGCGAGGCGCTGCGGGGGGGTGAAAACGAACTGGGAAGCGTTGAAAATCATCGTACTCAACTACAGGTCCTTCGAGTAGTACTCAAGCCTGGCCGACTATCTGGACGGCTCGAGTAGCACAATGTCCGTGCCCGTCGGCAGATCCTCAAGGTTAACCTCTATCTCACTGGAATGTGTTTCTCTCACGTTCTGTTTGCTGAGAACAAAATCACCCACGACGCTTATGGGGTAGTCGCATTTGGGCGTCTTGAAATGCATTGGGATAATGACTTTCGGCTTCAACTGGTCGCATACCCGGGTAGCATCACCAGCGTCAATGGTGAAGAAGCCACCCACAGGCACGAACAAAATGTCCACCGCACCAATCTCCGCACCCTGCGTCCGCGTCAATAGATGCCCCAAGTCACCCAGATGGCAAAGCCTCACATCATCCACGGTGAAACAGAAAACGGTGTTGTTTCCCCTCTCCCTACCACCGGATTTGTCGTGATGCGTAGCAATGCCTCTGAACTGGATCCCTCGCACAGTCTTCGTACCCACACCTCTGACTACCTCCGGTTCCCCCTGTACCGCCGAAGCAGCATTGTGGTCATAATGCTCATGGCTTATGACGACAACGTCGGCGGCTTCTGCGATGGGAGAGTAACTAATGCCCCCGCCAGCAGAGTAAGGGTCCGTAACTACCCGGACACCCGCCGCAGATGTAACCAAGAAACAAGAATGACCTAGCCACTTTATGATCATGACAGCCCTCTATGTTCAGTCCCACTACAATGCCATCATCCAGCCAATGATAGAGCCAACTCCATCAAAGCCCTAACTCCAACTCCTGTAGCTCCTTTCACCATGTACCCGCTTTCCTTATTGCTGGAGGCAGTGCCTGCTATGTCTATGTGAACCCAAGGCGTACCGTTCACGAACTCCGACAAAAAAAGGGCAGCCGTAATAGCCCCACCATACCTATTACCTGTGTTCTTGATATCGGCAATCTGGCTCTTGTTCTGCTCCTTGTACTCCTCAGGCATAGGCATTTGCCAGAACTTCTCTCCAGCCCTGTCGGCGGCCTCAATAATCCTGGTCACCAACTCCTGGTTGTTGCCAAAAGCCCCGCTGTAAAGGGGCCCCAGGGCCACCCGACAGGCCCCGGTCAGAGTAGCCACATCGACCAAGGGAGACAACCCCTGCTTCACAGCGTAACTCAGGGCGTCGGCCAGCAGCAGCCGACCCTCAGCGTCGGTACTTATGACTTCAATCGTCTTGCCGTTCATGGCTTTCACAATATCCCCAGGCTTCAAGGCACTACCATCAGGGAGGTTCTCAGCAGCCGGGACTATAGCAGTGACATTGACCTTGCATTTCAACCGGGCGATCCCACTCAGCGCCGCTATTACCACCGCACCGCCTGCCATATCGTCCTTCATCTCTCCCATTCCCTCAGATGGTTTGATGGAAATCCCCCCGGAATCAAAGGTCACTCCCTTGCCTACAAACCCAATGCCCGTGTCCGAAGCCTCGCTACCCCTGTAACCCAGCACTATCAGCTTCGGCGGCTGGGCACTCCCCCTAGCCACCCCCAGAAGTGCACCCATCCCCATACCCTCAATCTCTTCGGAGCCAAACACCTGAAGCTGCAACCCAAGTTCATTAGCAATCTCTGCCGCCATATCGGCCATCCGAGTGGGTGTCATGCTGTTGGCAGGCTCGTTAACCATGTCACGAGCTAGAATCGCAGCTTCAGCCATCGTTCTCCCCTTCTCACAGCCACGCCGCACAGCCGCTACCTTGCCATCCTCTCTCTCCACCACAAGCATCCGTTCCACCTCTCCGTACTCAGGCTTCTTATACCTGGTGAAATCGTAGAGCCCCAAAAGGCTCCCTTCAGCTATCGCCCTGCCAGAACCCTCAGGCTCGATTCCACCAACGCCAACATCACAGACGGCGCTGCCTATGCTTTTGCAGCTCAGTTTCCGCAGCGTGCGGCAGTACTCTCCAGCCACACCACGACTTCTGTCCAGGTTGAAGTCCTGACGTTTCCCCAGTCCAGCGACAGCCACTATCCTTGCCGGCAATTTGCCAAGCGTATGGATAACGCCGACATCGCCGAACTTGCCCTTGATCTCACCGCTGCTGATAAG
>DAOVBS010000070.1 GCA_030670425.1 Chloroflexota bacterium
CAGGCATCTTCCATGCCCTCGATATCAGTCAGGATAACGTGGTCTCCATTCCCTCCGCCGATTACCCCCATGGCTATTCCTGCCACCGGCGCCTTGATGGGCACACCGGCATCCATTAGCGAAAGCGTGGAGCCACAGACACTAGCCATGGATGAGCTGCCATTGGAGCTGATAATCTCAGAAACCAGTCGAATGGTGTAGGGGAAATCGTCTTCGGAAGGCAGCATCGGAGCAACTGCTCGCTCTACCAATGCACCATGCCCGATCTCACGCCTGCCTGGCATCCTGAATCGCTTCACCTCCCCGGTAGAAAACGGGGGGAAATTGTAGTGATGCATAAAACGCTTGGTGTCCGCCAGGCCGAGTCCGTCAAGCAACTGCTCCTGACGTGCTGTCCCCAGGGTGGTAATGGTCAATGCCTGAGTTTCACCCCGGCAGAACAGACCCGAGCCGTGTGTACAGGGCAGCAGCCCAACATCGCTGCTAATAGGCCGGATCTCATCAGCCCGCCGACCATCCACGTGCTCCTTCCTCCGCAGTATCTCTTTCCTCACGACGGCCCTGAGCTGAGTCTGAAAAGCGAATTCGATTTCGCCTTCGGAGAAGGTAGCACCCAGTTCGTGGCTCGCTTTCTGCCTCAGCGAGGCCACAGTCTCGTTCCTCCCCGATTTGCCCGGCTGTCCCAGAGCCTCATCCAGCTTATCACCCAGCAAAGCAGAAATGCTCGCCTGGAGTTCGGGGGCAATCTCTCTGGCCTCGACTGCGACCTTAGGCTTGCCCCATTCCTGCTGGATTTCCTCCTGCAGGCCGATGATCTCCTGGTTGGCTTCGTGGCCGAATTTCAGTGCTTCAAACACCAGATCTTCAGAACCCTCCCTGGCCCCTGCTTCCACCATCACCACAGCCTGCCTGGTGCTGGCAACAACTATGTCAAGCAAGCTGTCTTCCATTTGCGGCATAGTCGGATTCAGAACTAACCTGTCATCAATATAGCCAACGCGCACCGCCGAAGCCGGGCCCGAGAATGGGATATCAGATATCGCAAGCGCGGCCGATGCCCCGATAAGAGCACAGGTGTCCGGGTTGTTTTCTTTGTCAGCCGAAAGCACTGTAGCTATGATCTGCATCTCGTGGTTGAATCCCTTGAACAGCAGCGGCCTTAGCGATCTGTCAATAGCTCGGCAGCTAAGAGTTGCCTCTTCGCTGGGCCGCCCTTCTCGCCTGATGAAACTGCCCGGTATCTTGCCGGCAGCGTAGAGCTTCTCTTCGTATTCCACCGTTAGAGGGATAAAATCCGTCTCCCTGGCAAGCTCGCTGGCACTGCAGACGGTAACCAGGACCACTGTATCCCCGTAGCGGACAACAACAGCTCCATCAGCCTGCTGAGCCAGTTTCCCCACCCCGATGCTAAGGGTTCGCCCACCTATGGATCGCTCAAAAACCTCTCTCATACGCTACTTCCTCAGGCCCAGCTTGGCAGTCAGCAGGCCATATCTTCCGGGGTCTCTCTTATTAAGATAGGTCAACATTCGTCTACGTCGCCCCGTTAGCCTAAGGAGGGCCCGGCGCGAGTGACGGTCGTGCGAATTCGCCTTCAGGTGCTCCGTTAACTGGCTCACTTTCTCAGTGAGCAACGCCACCTGAACTTCAGGAGAGCCAGTATCACCCTCTTTGAAACCGAAATTGGCAGTTATCTCTTTTACCTTATCCTTCTGTAACATAATGCCCCGCATTATAGCACAACCCGCCGAGATTGACCAAAAGGCGGCAACAATCTATAATGAGCCGTATTTCGATGCGTGAGAGCTGTGGCATCTTTGGAATTTACGGCCGCAGAATAGACATAGCCCGACTTATCTTCTTTGCACTCTTCGCCCTGCAGCACCGTGGTCAGGAGAGCAGCGGCATTGCCGTGTGCGACGGCGATGGAATAAAGGCCCGCACCAATAGAGGGCTGGTTTCTCAAGCATTCACCGAGAGTGACCTTGCCCAACTCCAGGGACACATCGGTATCGGACATAACCTGTACTCGGCCTCCGGTTCAAGACAACTGGGCAGTGTTGGCCCTGTTGTAGCAGGGATTAAAGACCCAGCACTCGCAGTATCCCACAACGGCAACATACTGAACGCCAAGCCGCTCCGCGATGAACTCCAGATGCGAGGCTATAGCTTTCACACTGCGACTGACTCCGAGGTCATCGCTAATCTGATTCTAGCCTCGCCCGGCAACAACTGGCAGGAAAGAATCAGGCATGCCATGCACCGCCTCCAGGGAGCTTATTCGCTCACACTCCTTACCAGGGACAAGCTGATTGCAGTCCGTGACCCCATGGGCGTACGTCCCCTCTGCCTGGGTACTATCGACAGCGGCTACGTCGTTGCCTCAGAGAGCTGCGCCCTGGACCACCTGGGAGCACAGTTCTTCCGCGATGTCGAGCCCGGCGAGATCATAGTCATAGACGACAACGGCATCGAGAGCTTCAAGGGGAAGGGCGACAGCAAGAAGGCCCTCTGCATCTTCGAATACATCTACTTCGCCCGCCCCGACAGCGTCATAGAGGGCAAGCTGCTCTATGAGGCGAGACAGGCCATGGGAGCAGAACTGTCACGGCAGTACCCCGTTGACGCAGACCTGGTCACAGGCATCCCCGATTCAGCTACCGCAGCCGGCATCGGCTACGCCGAGGCCTCGGGTATCCCGTACTGCGAGGGCCTGCTCAAGAACCGCTACGTCGGCCGCACCTTCATTCAGCCAGACCAGAGACTCAGAGACCTCGGCGTCCAGCTCAAGTTCAATCCTCTCTCCCAGGTGATCTCTGGCAAGCGGCTGGTGGTCGTCGACGACAGCATCGTTCGCGGCACCACCACACCCCACGTCGTCAAGCTACTCAGAAACGCCGGCGCCAAAGAGGTCCACCTCCGCATCTGCGCTCCCCCTCTTTGCCATCCCTGCTTCCTCGGCGTCGACTTGGCCACTCAGTGGGAGCTTATCGCCAACAGAAAGACCGTCCCCGAAATCAGGGATTTCCTCGGCGCTGATTCCCTCGGCTACCTCACCGTCGATGCGCTGCTTCGAGCTGTTGGCTTGCCCAGAGACCTCTTCTGCCTCTCCTGCTTTACCGGGGACTATCCCATACCGGTGCAAATGGGAATGGATAAGTTGGCCACGGAAATGCCACTTCAAGGGGAGCTTGTTGGAACCCAGGACTAAACAGACCTATGCTCTTGCCGGCGTCGATATTGAGGCAGCCGATAGGGTAAAGGACTCTATCGCCAGGCAGTCAAGACCCACGTTTCGGCCCCAGGTACTGAACTTCGGATCCTTTGGCAGTATGTTCGAATTTAGAGGATTTGACGACCCAGTGTTGGTATCCAGTTGCGATGGAGTGGGCACCAAACTCAAGATAGCTTCGCTTCTGAACAAGAGCGACACCGTAGGAATTGACCTTGTAAGTCACTGCGTCAACGATATCCTCTGCTGCGGGGCTGAGCCGCTCTTCTTCTTGGATTACGTCGCCATGGCTAAGCTGGTGCCTGAACAGGTTGAAGACATCGTCAGCGGTGTGGCTCAAGCCTGTCAAGACGTCGGTTGCTCACTCATCGGAGGTGAGACAGCCGAAATGCCAGGCATCTACTCTGGGGAAAGCTACGATCTGGTCGGCTTCATTGTCGGTGCGGTGGAGAGAAAGAACATCATTGACGGCAGTTCCATAGTGTCAGGTGATGTCATTCTTGGCCTGCCGTCATCTGGTCTACACACCAACGGGTACTCCCTGGTGCGAAGAGTGTTCGGTATCGATGACAACCCTTCATGCCTGTACAGCTTCCACGCCGAACTGGGGAAAACCCTGGGGGAGGAGCTATTGCTGCCCCACCGCTGCTATTACTCCTGGCTCAAGCCACTCCTGCCCCTCATCAAGGGCCTCGCCCATATCACCGGCGGTGGGTTTGTCGGGAACATACCTCG
>DAOVBS010000062.1 GCA_030670425.1 Chloroflexota bacterium
TCCAGATACGTTGCCAAGAATGGGAGGCGAAAGCATGGAAGAATTGGAAATCAGTGGGAGGACAGTAGAAGAGGCGACGAACAAAGCAGAAGAGCAGCTTGCTATGAGTCGGGACCAATTCGAGGTGGTGGTCGTTAAGGAGGGGAGATCGGGAGTCTTTGGGATAGGGAGCGAGGAATCCGTAATCAGAGTGAAGCCGCTAATCATGCCTGGGGAGGATGTAGTTGAGGTCGCCACGGAAGTACTCGAAACCTTGCTGGGGTTGATGGGAGTGACGGCTGTGGTTGAGGTCTCGTCAGAGGAGATGCCAGTGTCCTTCAATATTGAAGGGGACGACCTGGGCATACTGATTGGGCGACGGGGCCAGGCCTTGTCCTGTTTACAGCACATAGTCAGGTTGGTGGTGGCTGGGCGACTGAAAACGTGGGTGCCGCTGAACATTGATGTCTGTGGATACAAGGAGCGCCGGCGTGAATCGCTGCAGAGGTTAGCTCTGCGTCTGGCGGAACAGGTGGGGCTCCGGCGCCGTGCTATCACCTTGGAGCCAATGCCTCCTGATGAACGCCGCATTGTTCACCTTGCCCTGGCCGATCATCCTGATGTTGTCACCAATAGCATAGGTGAAGGGGAAGATAGAAAGGTGGTGATCCTGCTCAGGCAAGAGTAGCTCGTGTTTCGCAAGGTAAACAGTAAGATTGATCTTCCTCAACTGGAAGAAGGTATCCTTCGCTTCTGGAAGGAACGCTCCATTTTCGAGAAAAGCGTCACTGCGAGGATGGGAAGGCAGCGTTACACCTTCTACGATGGGCCGCCTACAACCAACGGAAGCCCGGGAATTCATCACGTGCTTTCTCGGCTATTCAAGGATATTCCTTGTCGTTACATGACGATGAAGGGTTATCACGTGCTCCGCAAGGCGGGGTGGGATACTCATGGCTTGCCTGTGGAGCTGGAGGTAGAGAATCTGCTGGGTCTTACCAGCAAGACCCAGATCGAAGAGTATGGGGTGGCTCGCTTCAATCAACATTGCAGAGAGAGCGTATTCAAATACATTGGGGAGTGGGAGGCTATGGTGGAGCGCATTGGCCATTGGATAGACATGGAAGATCCCTACGTAACGCTGGACAATGGCTACATCGAATCCTGCTGGTGGGCCATAAAGCAGTTGTGGGACAGAAACCTGATCTATCGGGGCTACAAAACGGCGCCCCATTGCCCCAGGTGCGGCACCTCCCTCAGCTCACACGAGGTAGCGCTGGGTTACCGGGATGATGCTGAAGACCCATCTGTTTACATAAAGTTTCGACTCGCCGCCTCTTCTCTGGCTGAACAGGATTCCTCTCTCAGGTGCGTCCTTGAGCCGTCGTCGTTGGCTGAGCAAGCGGCCTACCTCCTTGCTTGGACGACCACCCCCTGGACCTTGCCCGGCAACACTGCCCTGGCGGTGGCCTCTGAGGCCAGCTACAGTGTGATGCAAGGGGATGGAGATTATCTTATTCTGGCCACGCAACTGGTTGAAGGTCTCAAGCTCGAAGGGTATGAGGAAGTAGGCGTCGTAAAAGGCGAAGCTCTTGTCGGTCTCGAGTACCAGCCCCTGTTTGATCCGGCTAGCTATGGCGTTCCTCGCTTCAGCTTGCCTGGCTTTGAGGCGCAGGAGAACAAGGACGGCTTGACCTACCCGGTAATTGACGCTGACTTCGTGTCAATGGAGGAGGGCACCGGTATTGTCCACGTCGCTCCTGCCTTCGGGGAAGTTGATTTCGATGCGGGGATGGCCAAGGGGCTAGACTTCGTGCAGCCTGTCGATCTGGAAGGGAAAATGACTGGCGGCTACTCATTTGCCGGCAAGTTTGTCAAGGAGGCTGACCCTCTCGTCCTCGTTGATCTTGAGTCACGAGGCTTGCTGTTCCGCAGTGAGAAGATTGTTCACACCTACCCCTTCTGCTGGAGATGCGAGGCGCCTCTTCTATACTACGTCAAGAGGACATGGTACATCAGAACCACGATGGTCAAAGACAGGCTCATCTCGGGGAATGATGAAGTGAACTGGTACCCAGACTATATTAAGCATGGTCGGTTCGGGGATTGGCTGGAGAATAACGTGGATTGGGCGTTCTCCCGGGAGAGATACTGGGGGACTCCGCTAAATGTCTGGAATTGCTCCTCCTGTGGGTGCTACGAGTGTGCAGGTGGCATTGAGGAGTTGAGCAAGAAGCCCAACGTGAAGGGCTTGGAACCCTCCCTGGATCTACATCGCCCGTATGTCGATGAGATAACCTTTTCTTGCTCCCGGTGTGGTGGAGAGATGCGGCGTGTCCCCGAAGTGATCGACTGCTGGTTTGATTCAGGAGCCATGATTTTCGCCCAGTGGCATTATCCGTTTGAGAATAGCGACAAGTTCAAAGAGAATTTCCCTGCGGACTTCGTTTGCGAGGCCATTGACCAGACTCGGGGCTGGTTCTACAGCCTGCATGCTGTATCGACTCTGCTGTTCGGGCAGCCCTGCTTCAAGAATGTCCTTTGTTTGGGTCATGTTGTTGACGCCAACGGCGATAAGATGAGCAAGAGCAGAGGCAATATCGTGGATCCTTGGAAAGTGATTGGGGATTATGGGGCGGATGCTCTCAGGTGGTATATGTTGGTGTCTGTGCCAAGTGAGAATACTCATCGCTTCTCTACACAAATGCTCGCCGAGACACTGCGAAGGGATCTGTTGACTCTGTGGAATACCTATTTGTTTTTTGTTCTTTACGCGAACATTGACCACTTCGTTCCACAGATGACAGGGGAGCTACCTTTGGCTGAGCTCGACAGTTGGATTATCTCCGAGCTCAATCAGCTCATAGCCGATGTGACCAAGGCTATGGACGGCTATGACCATACCGCGGCAGCGCGTCATATTGAGACCTTTGTGGATAGTCTTTCCAATTGGTATGTCAGGCGAAGTCGGCGCCGATTCTGGAAGAGCGAGAACGACGCTGACAAACTGGCAGCACACAACACGTTGTATCAGTGTCTGGTGACATTGGCTCAGCTTCTGGCTCCGCTCACACCGTTCATAGCTGAAGAGATGTACCAGAATTTGGTTTGTTCTGTTGACTCGACGGCCAGCGAGAGTGTGCATCTGACTGACTTCCCGGTTGCGGATAAGGCCAAGATCAACCGTGAGTTGGACAATGATGTCAGGCTGGCTATGAAGATCTCCAGTCTGGGCCGGGCAGCTCGGGCCAAGGCGAAGGTGAGAGTTCGACAGCCGCTGGCCAAGGCCCTGGTGAAGGTCGGTCAGGACAAAGAAAAGAATGCCTTGCGAAGGCTTGCATCTCACGTCCTGGAGGAAGTGAACGTCAAGGAACTGGGGTTCGTTGACTATGAAATGGCCGGCGACGTGTCGGGGTATAGTGTAGCTAGCGAGGAGAAGTATTGGGTAGCGGTGAATACTGAGTTGTCTCCTGAGCTAGTGGCTGAAGGCATTGGTAGGGAGATTGTGCGTCGTGTTCAGACCATGCGGCGTGCTGCTGACTTCGACATTGCCGACCACATTATCACGTACTATCAGGCAGAAGAGGCAATCAAGCAGGCTGTGACCGATTGCCAGCAGTATATCGCCCAGGAGACTTTGTCTGAGGCTCTGCTTGATGGAGTTCCACCTGAACAGGCCTACGCTCAGAGACATCGCATCGCCGATAGTGATGTGTTGATAGCAATTATGAGGGCACCGTCCTAGAGACGATGTTCCACTCGTTGGAGCTACCGGGTCTGGGTTGGCAGGAGGGTTCTGGCTGTGGTTATTTGACTAGTCCCACGGTGGGGGGCTCTCCTGTAGCCGTGCTGAAGTCTTCCCTGTTCCCTCTCCTCTGACGAAGGTGATTTCCACCGTTTGACCCACTTCGCTGTTGAGTATGGCCTGCAGAAGATCGTCTGTGGTGACCGTTTTTCTCTCGTCAAACTGGATGATGACATCACCTTTTCTCAACCCGGCAGCCTCGGCCGGGCTGTTCTTGCTCACCTCTAGGACGAGCACTCCTTCCTGAACTGAGAGATCGTTCATCAGGGCCACCAGGCGGTCTACGGTATATAGCGATACTCCCAGCCAGGGCCGGGTTACGTAGCCCTGTCGGATCAAGGCGCCAATGATAGGTTCTGCGCTATTCATGCTTATGGCGTAACTCATTCCCTCTACCCCGATATCGGCGACTTTGACGCTATTTATGCCTATGACTTCGCCGCTCATGTTCACCAGAGGGCCGCCACTGTTGCCTGGATTGATGGCTGCGGT
>DAOVBS010000085.1 GCA_030670425.1 Chloroflexota bacterium
TCCTTAACGACCACCACCTCGAATTGGTCCCGACTCATAGCAAGCTGCTCTTCTGCTTTGTTCGTCGCCTCTTCTACTGTCCTCCCACTGATTTCCAATTCTTCCATGCTTTCGCCTCCCATTCTTGGCAACGTATCTGGAGCTGCGAGGCGCCCTCCGGGCGTGGTCTGCTACTTCCTTTTTCTTGGTACCGAGTGTGTTGAGGAAGAAGCAGCAGGGCGCTTCAGGTAGCCCCACCCTCCGGTGACGAAGTACTGCGTTGAAATGCCAATTAGATTGGAAACTAGCCAGAAAAGAGGTAGGCCACTGGGGAACATCATTGTGAACATGCCGAACATCAGCGGCATCATCAGCAACATAGTGCTACTCGTCGACTGTTGCCTCGGATCAGCAGACGGCGCTGTAGTCATCTTCTGTTGCACCCACATCGTACCGCCAACAAGGATGGCCAGAACCAGAGTGCGGTCGGGCTGGCCCAAGTCCAGCCACAGGAAATGGCTGTTCACGGGTATCGCCTGAGCTATCCTCTCTGACGAATAGAGATGCTCAGCCAAGCCCAACAAGTTCTCCGGGGTGGTAGCTAGAGCTTTCATAATGGATTGGTAGAGAGCGATCCAGATAGGAAACTGAACTAGCATCGGCCACATGCAGCCTATGGGATTGACCCCAGCCTCTTTGTAGACCTTCATCATCTCTTGCTGTATTTTCTGCTTGTTCTTCCCATACTTCTTTTGCAGCTCCTGAATCTTGGGCTGCATCTCCTGCATCGCCTTGGTGGACTTCAGTTGCCGCAAGACAAGAGGCGTCGACGCCACACGAACAACAATCGTAAGAACAATAATGGCAAGTCCGAATTCCACTTCTTGAGGCAGGATACTTGCTAGAGCAAGCAAGCCATTAAGCATCGGGCGGAGTATGACCAGATTCCACAGATTTATCACGGCTGCAAACCTTGTCTAGTCCAGGGAGATTCTCGCCTTTCTTTCTCTCTCAGCCACGTCGATGGGATACAGGCAGTTATTTTGAGCCCGGATGTAGACTATGCCATCCTGGGCACAGAAAGACGCCAGAACAGTAGTACCATCAATGGATGGCTTCTCATCGCCCTCCGGGTTCTCAATCCGCGCGCCAACCCCCGTCTGCATATCGATGACATACACATCGCCTGACTCGGCGGCTACAACCAGCGAGTCGTCCACCGCTACGGGCGAAGCCGCAATAGGACTCCCAGCATCGAAAGGCTCACCCCACTTCGCCTTCCCAGTTTCAGCATCCAGAGCATAGACCTTGCCATCAAGACAGACCGCGTAGACAACACCGTCGCTCACAACAGGAAGCGCCCAAAACCAGTTTCCCCCCTGGAACCTCCACAGCGGTTTCTCATCACCTATCCTGACAGCATAGAGATTGTTGTCAAAGGAGCCCACCAGTATCGTATCTCCGTAGAGCAGCGGAGAGGAAGCAAATCCCACCTCCGCATCAAAGCTCCACGGTAGCAGACTGCCATCATCAACCGAGAGGGCATATATGTGACCATCAAAAGTGCTCACATATATGGCTTCCCCTTGCACTACGGGTGTAGTCCACAGTTTTTCAACCGATAGCTCATATCTCCATTTTTCGTCACCGGAGCTGGCATCCAAGGCATAGACCGCGCCATCTGAACTGCACACGAATATCGCATCTCCGACTGCGACTGGGTTGCCTACCACGGCCCCAATCACATCGTCTCCATCGGGGTATGTCCATTCCCCGCTCTTCCGGTGAGGAAAATGCAGCTCGTCGATCCTGGCTGAGGGAGCCAACATCATCACCTTGCCGTCGTGTATGCCGACACAAACTCGCCCATCGACCACAACGGGTGTACTGTATATGATTGCCGGGGCAGAGGAGTCTCCGCAAGACAGAAAACTCTTCGACGGCATAGTAATAGCAAAAGACCACTCCCCATCAGAAGAGGGAAATGGCAACCCCTCACTTCGCGCCTCAGGATTGACTGCCCTTATCTTGCCATCTGTGGCACCCAGATAAAGCATGTCATCATAAGACATAACTCCCGAATAGCCTTGTGGCGGCGGACTGCAACTAGCGGCACTCAAGGCAAGAAAACACAAGAAAACCAGGCGAACTAATACTCTATTTCTCATTTCACCACGACGAAAGCAAAGCTAGGGCACCGGATCGTGACCGCCTTTGGAGAAGGGATTGCAGCGAGCCAGCCTCCTGATCGCCAGCCAACTGCCCTGGGCGAGACCATGTCTTTCAATCGCCTCCCAGGCATAATGAGAACATGTAGGCTGGAAACAGCAAGAGTGAAGGGTGACCTCCGATATGGTCGTCTGATATAGTCTAATTAAGCTCAGCGTCAATCGCTTCATTATCTGCTTGTAACAACTTCGCCCGGGATAACAACTTGGCTACGACTTCATCCAGTTGATGATAGTCCGCAGCGACTGCCTTCGGACGGGCAATCAATACAATATCCCACCCTTGCTCTATCGCGTGAGACCTGATTATCTCTCTGAACAGCCTCCTCAGCCGATTGCGACATACCGCTCCACCCACCTTCCTGGTTACCGAGAAACCATATCTGTTCAAATTCAGGCTGTTGGGCAATACCTTCGCCACAATCAGACTGTCCGCATATGTGCTACCATGCTGGTAAACCGAAACGTATTGTATTCTGTTAGTTAAAGTCCAGGGTCTCTTCATAAGAGCGCGGCTAAACAGGGGTGAGCTTCCACCGCCCCTTGAGGCGTCTTGCCTTGAGCACCTTGACTCCTCCTGGACTAGCCATTCTGGCCCGAAAGCCCAATTTGCGCTTGCGGGGTAGCTTCTTTGGTTGATAGGTGTGTTTCGGCATTCAATCTCCCGGAGACGTCGGCTGGACCAACCCTGCAGCACTCATCTTCCAGACCTGACTTGGTGCATACGGCAGCAGCGCCAGGAATCGAGCCCTCTTTATGGCCTGTGCCAATTTCCGCTGGTGCCTGGCACAAGCCCTCGTCTTGCGGCGTGACCCTATCTTGCCGCCACTCAAGATGTATCTGGACAACGTGGACACATCCTTATAGTCTATGTTCACACCCTCGGCACAAAACGGGCAAACCCTTGGCCTGGGCGTGTAGCTTCTCGGCCTTCTCGTTCCTCTACGAATCGGTCCTCTACGATTATTCACACCATTACTCCCTATTCAAAAGGCAGGTCGCCAGGCTCAAGCTCGCCTTCCTCTGGAAGAGATGCCGCAGCTCCCGGACTGCCAAGAAAAACCACCCGGTCCGCAGTCACCTCGAGGCTGGTACGCATTTGCCCGTCTTGTCCTTGCCAATCGCGAGCATGCAGCCTACCGTCTACGTAGACCTGACGTACCTTGCCTAGAAATTGATTGCACTGCTCAGCTTGTTTGCCCCAAACAGTGACTCTGAACCAGTCTGTTTCCTCCTTGGTCTCACCGGAAGAAGTGGTGAAACGACGGTTGGTGGCCATC
>DAOVBS010000102.1 GCA_030670425.1 Chloroflexota bacterium
CTCATCTGGAGTTGATGGGGCTGGTGGAGAGAGCCAAGGGAAAGGTTGACAAGTTCTCCGGAGGTATGAAACGGCGGGTTAACCTGGCTATCGCCCTTATGGGGCATCCCGAACTTCTCTTTCTTGATGAGCCCACCGTAGGCATAGATCCCCAGTCAAGGAACAACATCTACGAAACCATTGAGGGCCTGCGGAACAAGGGAATAACCATCCTCTACACCACCCATTACATGGAAGAAGCTGACCGTCTCTGCGACCGCGTGGCCATTATGGACGGAGGCCAGATAATCGCTATGGACACCCCATACCAACTCAGGAGCCAAATCGGGCCACCAGAACAGGTAACACTGGAGGATGTCTTCTTGAAACTAACTGGCAGAAGCCTCCGCGACTAGCAAGGATATGATTAGGTCCTTAATAGTCGCCCTGCGGGAAGTCCGCACCTACCTACAGGACAAGGCTGACCTCGCCTTTAGCCTCCTCCTGCCAATAGCGATCTTCGCTCTGATATACGGTGCCTTTGGCGGGCAGTCTATGTTCCACGGCACTGCCTATGTAGTCAATGAAGACCAGGCAGGGATCTACTCCGCTCTCTTTCTAGAGCGGCTGGGCGAAGTTGAAAACCTTGACGTCGAGCCGCTTTCCATGGATGAGGCGGATTCCAAGTTAGAGAGGTCTGACCTGCTGATGGTCCTCTGCATACCGAAGGGCTTCTCCGATGAGCTGAACTCTGGGAACCCAGCCCAACTGGTCTTTAAGCAGAGAGGCAATGGCGGACAGGAGGGACAGATAGTAGCCAGCCTGGTTCGCGGCCTGGCTGAGGAGATGAATCAGGAATTCCAGGTGCGGAGTCAAGTTGAAAACGCTCTGGTTGGAACGAATATTAGTCAACACCGCATAGAAACTACCGTGCAGAAATTCCTGGCCAGGGAAGACGAGCATCCCATCGTGGGGGTCAGGGAGGAAACGGTGGGCAGTAGCCCTGATCCGGTAAATCACATCCTGCCTGGCATAGTTACTATGTTTGTCCTCTTTGCCATAACCCTGAGTGCCAGAACTATCGTTGAGGAGCGCAAGAAGGGAACCCTGGAGCGGCTGCTCACCACGCGACTCAGCGTGGGACAGCTTTTTGTGGGCAAGTTTCTGTCTGGTATCTCCCGCGGCTTTGTCCAAACACTCATTTTGCTGGCCCTGGCCTATTTGGTCTTCCAGCTTTTCACTCCCCTTTCCTTTGTCGAATGTCTGGTCATCGCTCTGATTTTCGCTGCCGCCGCCAGTGCCCTAGGGCTCATCATTGCCTCCATCGCCCGCACCGAGGACGCGGCTACCTGGATTGCCGTCTGCTTTACCATGGTCATGGTCATGCTGGGCGGTACTTTCTTCACAATCTCTGAAGGCTCGGTCCTGTATGCCTTCAGCAAAGTTTCCATCAATACCTACGCCAACGATGCCTTCAACACGATAATTGTCCAGGGAGGCTCTCTGGCTGATGTGGGTCTGCAGCTGGCAGTGCTGGCAGGGGTCGCTGTGGTCGGGCTGGGTCTCAGCCGCATCCTCTTCAGGGTCATGCCCGGGGGTAGATAGGAAGTGATGAGAAACCTCAGGCATATCTGGTTCATCACCTTGAAAGATCTAAAACTCTTTGCTACGGACCGTGGAGCCTTGTTCTTCTTCATACTTTTCCCCTTCTTTTTTGTAGCGCTGTTCACTTTCCTCAATCCCGGTGGCGGTGCCGAGGATCCCAGATTGGCACTCCATGTGGTCACACAGGAGGCACAGGGTGGCCTGAGCCATCAGATAATCGCGGCTATGGAAACAAAGGATGACTCTCAACTCCAGCCTGGTGAACCGAAAATAGTCTGGGACAGGGACTATGACGAGGCTCGCCAGGCGGTTGAGGACAAGGAACTAGATGGCTTCCTGGTCTTCCCAGCAGATTTCACCGAGGGGGTAATGATGGGCTACGGTGCTCAGCTTGAGGTAGTAGCCGACGCGGAGGCCATCAACACCAGAGCCGCCCTCAATGGACTGGCCAAGGCTATTGCTACGCGGGTTGGCTCACAGCAAGTGACTGCCAATGCCGCCATAGCGCTGCTTATAGAGCAGGGGCTAGCCACCACCGGCGACATGTCTGGTATTCAACAAGCTATCGAGCAACTTTTCTCAGGTCAAGGGATCGCACCCACCGACGAGTCCTTAATAGGGTTCGGGACGCAGCAGGTGGGAGAGGTAGAGGCAGAGAACCCGTCAGACTATGTCATCCCCGGCTACCTGGTGATGTTCGTCTTCTTTGCTGCTGCTCTGTCGGCCGAAGCAATAGTCCGTGAGCGCCAGAACCATACCCTGGAACGGCTGCTGGCTAGCTCAGTGAGACGGGAGACCATACTGGGGGGCATGTTCACAGGCACGGCCGCCAAGGGCCTCGTTCAGGTCTTGACACTCTGGGTGGTAGGTATTTTGGTCTTCAGTATAGACCTGGGCCTATCTCCCGCGGCCGTCATCCTCCTCTCCGTCTTAGTGGTCATTATGTCCTCAGCCTTTGGCATTATGCTGGCTACCCTGGTGAAAACCGAGCGCAGTGCTGGCTCTATAGCGGTACTCACCTCCCTTGTGTTCGCAGCCCTCGGAGGCTGCTGGTGGCCCCTCTTCATCCTCCCCAAATGGATGCAGTCCATAGCCAAGATAACCCCTCACGCCTGGGCAAATACAGGCTTCAACAAATTGATGGTCTTCGGCGCTGACTTCAGCGCCGTGGTTCCGGAGAT
>DAOVBS010000020.1 GCA_030670425.1 Chloroflexota bacterium
ACAGGGCGATAATCCTGTACGCCCTGATAGCGGTCCTGCTTCTTGTGCCAGGTTTCTTCGCCAGGGACATCTTCGTTAGGTTGGGTGGGCTCTATGCTTTTGGCTCCCTGCTAGCTTTCACCTTGGCGCATGCCTCCATAATCAGGTTGCGAATGAAGTGTCCTGAGATGCCTCGGCCTTTCAAGTTGAAGGGAAATATCATGGTTGGAGGGCATGAGTTGCCCATAACGGCTATCCTGGGGTTGGTGGCCACCAGCGTTATTTGGATAATAGTGGTGATAGTCCAGCCCTATGCCAGGTGGGTTGGGTTCGGATGGATGGCTTTTGGCACTGTTGTCTATGTTGTATTTCGCAGGCGCAGGCAATTGCCGTTGACGAAAGTGGCTCCCGTAGTGAAAGCCTCTATTGACTAATGGAGATGGATGGGGTACCATCCCTGACTTGTGGAAACAAAGAGAATCCTGGTGCCCGTAAGAGGGACCGGCGCTGATGAGGAGGCCGTAAGGCTGGCTTGCACACTGGCCCAGAAGGCGAAGGCCAAGCTCTATGTGGCCCACGTTATCGAGGTCGAAAGGAGCCTTCCTCTAGATGCTCAGGTCGATTCAGAGTTGGAGAAGGCAGAAGAGGTACTCACCCGCGCTGAGGATATTGCTGCTGATGTCGGCTATGACATAGACACGGACTTGCTCCAGGCCCGAGACGCTGGTCCAGGTATTATTGAAGAGGCGATGGAGAGAGAGGTAGACTTGATCGTCATGGGTGTTGGCTACAAGAAACGTCTTGGCGAGTTTGATCTGGGCGAGACTATTGCCCATGTTTTGAAGGAGGCTCCCTGCCAGGTCTTGCTGTACCGGGGAGCAGCGTCTGCTCAGAACAGTCAATGAATGTCACCATAATGGGCTGTGGACGTGTGGGGGCCGAGCTAGCTCACCTGCTCGATGCCGAGGGGCACAAAGTGACTATTGTTGACACGGATGCCAGCAGCTTCGATAAGCTTCCACCTGATTTTGGGGGTACGGCTCTCCTGGGCCATGCTACTGATGAAGAAGGGCTGGAAAAGGCAAACATAAGGGAATGCGATGCCTTTGTGGCGGTGACTCGACAGGACGACAAGAATGCCATGGCAGCTCAGATTGCCAAGGAGATATTCAATGTTCCCAGAGTGATCTGCCGAGTCTACGACCCGTTGCGGGAAGAGTTCTATGAGAGCCTGGGGCTTGAGGCTATCAGCCCCACGGGCTTGTTTGCCCGCTTGCTAAAGGAGAAACTGGAGAAATAGATGTACGCGATAATAGTCGGTGCCGGTCAGGTGGGCCGCTATCTGGGCAGAGAGCTGCTTGGCATGGGGAATGAGGTATTGCTGATTGAGAGGGATCACAAGATATGTGAAGAGCTGGGCGATGAATTGGGCAGCGTATCCCTGTGCGGCGACGGTTGTGAGGTGGCACTGCTGGCTAAGGCAGGAATAGCCAGGGCGGACATCTTCATTGCTGTCACCGACGAGGACGATGACAACCTGGCAGCATGTCAGATAGCAAAGCAGAAGTTCGGCGTTCCTCAGGTTATCGCCAAGGTGAACAACCCCAAGAATGAGCATATCTTTGCGAAGCTAGGCATCGATCATACGGTAGACCGTGTATCACTTGTTCTGGAGCACACCAAGCTGCAGATTACGGGGTTCCCCTTGATTCGCCTCCTGAATCTCAAAGAGAGGGGACTGGATGTAGTGCTGGTCAGAGTAGCTGAAGGCTCACCGGCGCTAGGCAAACCGCTGAGAGACCTATCCTTGCCTTCTGGCTCCGTTGTGTCTCTGATAATACGCCAGGGGCAAGAATGCCGGGTGCCGGAGCCGGGCACCATGCTGGAGGTCGGCGATCAATTCCTCTGTCTGATCTCCAGCGGAAGTGAAGAGGAAGTAGCTCAAACGATAGGGGGCGTCTCGGCCCGGCAGTGACCGGACTGAGTGCTGGGCTGACCTGTCTCGTCCCTCGAATGGAGCAAGGGGTTAGACCATAGCATCCTTGAGCTTTCTATATGTGGCGGCCAGCCCCTCTGATATGACCCTGGTGTCGGACATCACCGGCATGAAGTTGGTATCACCCTGCCATCGGGGGACTATGTGGGTGTGAAGGTGTTTCTCTATCCCTGCCCCAGCGCTTTTTCCCACGTTCAGCCCCAGATTGAAGCCATGAGGCTTGAGTACCTGATTCAAGAGAGCCACGGCCTTCTTCACGAGCTCAAAGTGCTCCCTGGCTTCGCCGTCGGTTACTTCCTGCAACTCTGATACGTGCCGATAGGGAGCTACCATTAAGTGGCCTGGGCTGTATGGGAAGGCGTTTAGGATTATGAAGTTGCTCTGGCCCCGGTGGAGGATGAGGTTCGCCTCATCGTCGTTTTCTGCCGGTTTCTGACACAGGATGCAATAGCTTTCCTTCGCCCTCCGTACGTATTCTATTCTCCATGGCGCCCAAAGCTGCTCCATTTGTCTTATTTCATGTCCTCCCGTGTCTGGGTGGACTGCCTGCTGTTCTACTCCAGATAGTCCTTGAGTTTTCTACTCCGGCTGGGGTGGCGCAGTTTCCTCAGAGCCTTGGCTTCGATCTGCCGTATTCTTTCTCGGGTCACACTGAACTCTTGACCCACCTCTTCCAGCGTTCGTGCATGTCCGTCTCGCAGGCCAAACCTCAGTTGCAGTACCCGCTTCTCCCGCGGGGTGAGTTCATCAAGGACTCGGTCCAGTTGCTCCTTTAGTAGCTCCTGCGAAGCAACTTCTGCTGGAGCCGGGCTGGTCTGATCTTCAACGAAGTCGCCCAGGCGGGTATCTCCGTTCTCGCCGATAGGTGTCTCGAGTGATATCGGCTCGTGATGAAACAGGTCCATAACCTCCTCAACCCTTATGGAAGGCATGCTCAGGCGGCCTCCGATTTCCTCGTAGCTGGGGTCCCGCTTGAGTTCCTGGCTCAACTGGCGCGTTGTCCGCAGCAACCTGTTCATTGTCTCTACCATGTGCACTGGAATGCGGATGGTGCGCGCTTGATCGGCTATGGCCCGGGTGATACCTTGTCTGATCCACCAGGTGGCGTAGGTGCTGAACTTGTATCCCTTCCGGTGTCGGAATTTCTCCACGGCCCTCATGAGGCCGATGTTTCCCTCCTGGATGAGGTCGAGGAGCGCCATGCCATGTCCGATGTATTTCTTGGCTATGCTGACAACCAGTCGCAGGTTTGCCTCAGATAGGTGTCTTGCTGCCATTCGCGCTTTCGCTCTTACCTCCTCAAAGTCGACCTTGAACTGGCTCTCGTAAGGTTCCAGAAGGGAGCGCAGTTCGTCGTTGGCAAGCAGAAGCTTTATCTCCTGCAACGGCTTGTCTTGAATCAAAGCTAGAGCTTGCGGTGGCACAAGGTTGCTGTTCAGAGAGAGATTTACTATGCCTTCCTCCGCCGTGGCGGTCTCTTTGTTTATCCTCTGGGCGACGGCGGCTGTGAGCGCCAGCTTTATCTCGTTGTCGATACCCGTGTGGAACTTGGGACTGGCGATAGTGTCTGCCAGGCTGCTTGAAGGGTCCATATCTGAGTGCTCTCTGATAGCTTCGAGAATAGGATAGGCTCTGGCTACTCGGGAGATCAGATCAACCACTATGTCAACCGCTGAAGGAAGCCGCTTGTGTTTCTTGATATATGCGTCTTCGATTCTATCAAGATGTCTCGCTTGCTCTATTCTACTGGAGAGCTTTCTCTCTCTGGCGGCGTCAAGCAGAGGTACCTGGCCGATCTCCCGCAGATACATACGGACTGAATCATCCGTTATTTCATGGTCTTCTAATCCGATCTGTGGCTTGACCTCGTCGTGGACGGCCTGGGGGGTACTCTCATCCAATGTGTCTTCTTCAGTCGTGGCGCTAGTGCTTTCGCCTTCGTCTTCCTCAGCACGAGTATCTCCCAGGGTTGGCTCCTCGTTCCTGGTTGAAGTTCGATCGTCTGCTAGGTCTAACATTTAACCTCTCTTCGGCCTTGTTTTTTGCTCCTGCTTGACAAAGATCTCCTGTAGTCTCTGTCCGGGCTCTATGCCGGTTTGTTCCAGTTTGGCCAGCTCTGCGCCGATACCTTCCTCTTGCCTTTCAAGGTTCAGGACTGCCTCGATCCCGGCCTCCAGGCGCTTAGACAGCATTTCTTGGAGGCGCAGGATGCAGTCGGATATGGCAAGTCGTCGAGTTTCTTCCTTTTCTTGAATGTCCGGCGGGAAGGTCCTATCCACCAGATAGTTTAGATGTTCGAGTAAGCTATCGTCAAGTTTCTGTGTGAGATCAGGGATGTCCTGGCAGGAGTGCCATTGAGCAAAGATCTCGCGGTTCTCGGTGCTTTCGAAGTGCTCTGCCGACAACTCCTGAGCCACCTCGCGGAGTCCTGGATACTGGATCAGCAGGGCCAGGCAGTATTCCTCAACGGGGCTGGACGTGGACTGATGGGCAAGGCGAGAGAGCTCTCTTGCCTCAGCCGCTTCGGATACCCTTCTGCGGCCCTGCAACTTCTTCCTGGAGGCACGCAGATCGGACTCGCTGACTCTCAGCAGGCGAGCGAGCTTCTGCTCGTAGTGGGCTTGCCTGATGGGATCTCGTATCTCTGTAATCAATGGCATGAGCTTCTGTATCGCCATGGACTTGTCCCTGGCTTTCTCCAGATCAACCCTGCTCATCACAATCTGAAAGGTGAAGTCCAGCAAGAGTGGAGCTTGTTCTACCAGGCTCTGCCACAACCCTGGATCCTCGTCTATTACTTCGTCGGGGTCTTTGCCCTGTGGTAAGGCAATAACCCTTATTTCAGCGTCTACGCTGGTTTCGTATCTCTCTGCGCTACGCAGAGTAGCTTCCTCGCCGGCAACATCGGCGTCAAGAGCAAGGGCTATGTTCTTGCTTAGCCTCTTGGTGACATCCATTTGCCTTTCGGTCAGGGAAGTCCCCATGGCAGCAACCACGTTGTGCCAACCGTACTGGTGAGCTCTGAGCACGTCCGTATAGCCTTCCACGATTATCGTCAGGTTCTTCTGTCTGATGGCAGACTTGGCCCTATCGATTCCATAGAGGCTGCCGCTCTTGTCGAAAACGGCGGTCTGCGGTGAGTTGATGTACTTCGGCAGGGAGTTGTCCAGGGCTCTCGCTCCAAATCCGGTGACCCGTTCACGGATATCATATATTGGAAACATCAATCGGTTGCGGAATCTGTCATAGCCACCTCCGCCTTCCCTTTCCAGGACCAGACCAGCTTCAACCAGGTCTCTTTCCTCATATCCTTTGTCTGCGAGGTAGTTCTTGAGAGCCTCCCAGCTATCCGGGCTGAATCCCAGATGGAATGCTCTAATGGTTTCGGCCGTGATCTTCCTGTTGCTGACGTAAGCCCTGGCTGCCTTGCCTCCTTGGCTGTTCAAGAGCAGGTGATGGTAGTATTCGGCCGCCAGTTCGTTAAGCTGAAACAGCCGCTCTGTTTCTCTGCTTTCGGCACTGGCAGGCGCCTCAGGTGAGCCCAGAGCTACGCCTGCTCTATCAGCCAGGAGCCGGAGTGCCTGGCTGAAATCGACACCATCTTTCTTCATGAGAAAGGAGAAAACGTCGCCTCCTGTCCCGCAGGCACCAAAGCAGTGCCAGGTCTGTTGCTCCGGGAACACGAAGAAGGAGGCATGCTTCTCGTTGTGGAATGGGCACAAAGCCTTGTAGTTGCGCCCTGCTTTCTGCAGAGCAACATAGCCAGAGACAACTTCCACGATGTCTGTTCTTTGCTTTACCTCACCAACAATGCTCATGTGGGCAGTTCCCAGAATGATCGTAGCGCCTGTTGACAGGGAGCTCAGTAGGGGGTGTTGGGGCGGGACCTGTCAGCTGACCACCGGCTGTGGGGTGGTCTCTCTTGTCCGGTTCGCGGGGCCAGGCAATGAGTCTCATACCCTTTGCCATCTGCTGCCTCCGGTGGGTCGCAGGAATGGTGGAGCCAATATATCATGTTGAAACGTGGCTGGGCAATCAGGGCTTGGGTGTTGATTGACTACGGCCATATGGTATCATATTAACACGTAGAACCTGAGCCTGACACAAAGAGGTGGCGCCATGATAGAGATGACAATCGATAGCATTCGGGTGAGCTTGATGAACTACCAGCGGGTAGTGATTCTGAAAGAGAAAGAAGCCGGCCGATACCTGCCCATCTGGATAGGTCCGGCTGAGGCAGATGCCATTGCGGTGAAACTACAAAACGTGGAACTAGCTCGACCATTGACGCACGACCTGTTGAGGTCGGTGGTAGAAGCCTTGGGAGCCGAGGTCAAATTTGTCGTGGTAAACGACCTGCAGAATGACACCTTTTTTGCCAAACTTTCCCTCAGCGTCGATGGCGAGGAAATACAAGTTGATTCCCGTCCCAGCGACGCTCTGGCTCTGGCCGTGAGAGTCGGAGTGCCGATATATGCTGAGGAATCGGTACTGGAGAAGGCAGGTATCACGCTTGACGAGGAAACAGGCAGGCCTGTTTCTGAGGACAAGGTCGATGACCGAGAGATGGAGGGGTTGTCAGCATACAAGGATTTCATAGACACGCTCGACCTGGAGGATTTCAAGAAGCGCAAGTCTTAGCGAGTCGGTGCGAGGATATTGGTGAGAAAATGGCCAGTGCTTTTGCCATTGCTCGCTGTCGGCTTCTATGTGGCTCTCAGCCTCCTGATACCGACTATATTGGGCTGGTGGATAGGCAACAAAGTACATCATGAGGTACTGTTGCCACTCATTGGCCTGGGCATCGGCACGATAATCATGATCTACGGAGTGTATCGCATGCTACTCCCCTTCCTGCAGGAGGCTGGTTGGGGCGAGGAGGATAGTGAGCAGGTTCGTCAGCCGATGAGGGCGTTTCTGAATCTGTTGCTCCTGAGGCGGAAGAGAAACAAAGAGGGATAGTGCCCAGAAAGAAAGCTCTGGTCGTCGTCATTGTCGTGGCCCTGGCTCTGGCCGCGATAAGCTTTGTCGGTGGCAGCGTAGGGGCGATGATAACTGGCAAGGAGCCACTCAGCATCTTTGACGTTTCCAAGCCTCATGTTGAGCTGGCAGCGGAGAAGCCTTTCCCCGGCCTCCCCATCACCAACACCATGATGGCTGCCTGGGTCAGTATCTCCGTGCTGGTTGCGGTGTTCTTGGCTGGCACGCGCAAAATGAAAATGGTACCCACCGGACTTCAAAACGCTATCGAGTTCCTGTGTGAGGCAGCTTCGGACTTCATCACGGACGTCGCGGGAGAAGAGAATGAGCGGCGCTTCTTCCCGCTGGTTCTTACCATATTTCTTTTCGTTCTGGCCAACGCATGGGTTGGCCTCATCCCCGGCTATGAGTCGCTCAAGCTGGGCGGCATGCCTCTGCTGCGCAAGGCCAACACTGATATCAATGTGCCCTTGATGCTGGCCCTGGTCTCGGTTGTCTCTATTGAGTGCTGGGGATTCAGGGCAAAGGGTGGAGGGTATTTGAAGACTTTTGTGAATGTGGGCCAACTGGGCCAGGGGTTTGTCCAGCTGTCTAAGGGAAAGATCGAGGCTGGCCTGGGTGGCATCTTCTATGGCATGGTGTCTGCCTTTGTCGGCATTCTGGAGGTGCTGAGCCATTTGACCCGGGTGCTCAGTTTCACCTTCCGTCTTTTCGGCAATATGACGGCAGGCCTTATCCTGACAGGGGTGATGATTTTCATCGTCCCTCTGGTGGTTCCTTTCGTGTTCTATGGGCTGGAAGCACTTTTCGGCCTGGTTCAGGCATTGATATTC
>DAOVBS010000039.1 GCA_030670425.1 Chloroflexota bacterium
CGCACCGTATCTCCTTCCTTGAACTCGCTCTGTAGTATCTTCGTTGACAGGGGATTATCCACATGCTTCTCAATGGCCCGGCGCAGTGGGCGAGCTCCATACACCGGGTCGTAGCCAGTCTTCGCCAGCCAGGCCCTGGCCTCGTCGCTGACCTCAAGCTTGATGCCACGCTCGGCCAGCCTCTGCTCCGTATCTCGAATGAGCAGGTCAACGATGCTCTTCAAGTGTTGTTCGGTTAGAGGATGAAAGATAATGACGTCGTCTATTCGATTGAGCAACTCAGGCCGGAAGGTGCGTTTCAAGGCGCTCTCTACATTCTTCCTCATCTTTTCCTCGCCGACTTCATCCCTGTGGCCGAAGCCAATGCCCTCCCGCTGAAACTCCTCTGTGCCGAGGTTGCTGGTCATGATCACCACCACGTTCTTGAAATCCACCGTCCTGCCATGGCCATCAGTAAGCCTGCCATCTTCCAGTAGTTGCAGCAGTATGTTGAACACATCGGGATGAGCCTTCTCCACCTCGTCCAACAGGATAACCCGGAAGGGGCGCCGACGGACTGCTTCAGTCAACTGACCTCCCTCATCATACCCCACATAGCCGGGTGGCGCTCCGATGAGACGCGACACGGTGTGCTTTTCCATATACTCAGACATGTCCAGCCTCACCATGGCATTCTCATCATCGAACAGGAACTGCGCCAAGGCCCGCGCCAGTTCCGTCTTGCCCACACCAGTGGGACCGAGGAAGATGAAGCTACCGATAGGGCGCTTGGGGTCCTTGAGCCCTGCCCGGCTCCGCCGTATAGCCTCAGAGATGGCTGCAACTGCCTCTTCCTGATCCACTATCCTTTCGTGAATCCTCTCCTCCATATGAACCAGCTTTTCGATCTCAGCCTCAAGCATTCGAGACACCGGTACCCCCGTCCACTGGGAAATCAACTGGGCAATGTCCTCCTCATCCACCACCCCATCGATTCTCTTTTCCTGCTGCCACCTGAACCTGGCATCATTGTATTCCTGCTCTAACCTCAGCCCCTCCATCTTGAGCTCAGCAGCCTTCTGGTAATCCTGCCTCTGCGAAGCTGCTTCCTCCTCATCACGCAGTTGTTTCACCTTCTGATCCAGTTCTTTGACTTCGGCCGGGGCACTCTCCATATCAATGCGCAGTTTGCTTGCTGCCTCGTCTATCAGATCGACTGCCTTATCAGGCAAGAACCTGTCGGAGACGTACCTTTGCGACAGCTTCGCGGCGGCCACCAGAGCCGAATCGTCGATCTTGACTGTCTTATGATGAGCTTCATACCTGGGGCGAAGCCCTTTCAGCATCTCGACGGTCGTTTCCACACTGGGCTCACCAACAAAGACGGGCTGGAACCGTCTCTCCAGGGCCTTATCCTTCTCAATGAACTTACGATAGTCGTCAAGCGTAGTTGCCCCAATGCATTGAAGTTCACCGCGAGCCAGCGCCGGTTTCAGCATATTGCTGGCATCAATTGCACCCTCAGCTCCCCCAGCACCTACCACGGTATGGACTTCATCCACAAATAAGACAACCTCCCCTTTCGCCTGACGAATCTCATCCAGAACTGCCTTCAGCCTCTCCTCAAACTCGCCCCTGAACTTGCTGCCGGCCACCAGAGCTCCCATATCAAGAGCCACTACTCTCTTGCCCTTGAGAGAGCCAGGGACATCATCAGCTACAATCTTCTGGGCCAACCCTTCGGCAATAGCCGTCTTGCCCACACCAGCATCGCCAATAAGCACCGGATTGTTCTTGGTGCGGCGGGAGAGCACCTGTATCGTGCGCTTGATCTCCTCGTCCCTGCCGATTACCGGGTCCAGCTTGCCCTGGCAAGCCATGTCCGTGAGGTCATATCCATATTTTTCCAGGGAACGATACTTGCTCTCAGCGTGCTGGTCGGTAACCCGATGGCCGCCGCGGATCTTCTGCAGAGCACCATAGATCTTCTCCTGGTTGATGCCAAACTCAGACAGAATCGCGCTGGCCTCTCCTCCCCCCTCACCAGCAATGGCAATGAGCAGATGCTCGGAGCTGATGAATTCATCCTTCAGCCTGTCGGCCTCCTGGCGAGCATTCTCCAGGACACGGGCAACCCGCGGCGTGGCATAGATCTGGGTAACCTCATAGGCCACCCTGGGAAATCCCTGTAGTGCTGCCTCCACCCGCCCTTTCGGAGCCTCAACGTCCACATCGAGTTCCCGCAATATGTCCTGGGTTACCCCCTTTTCCTGCTCCAGCAAAGCCAGCAAGATGTGCTCCACGTCCCACTGATTGTGACGGTAGCGTCGCACTATGTCCTGTGACGCCGCCAGAACCGCCTGTGCTTGTTCAGTGAACTTCTCCGACATCATGATCCTATCTCTCCTTACTTTCCCTGTCAGAGTCCATGCCATCCCCCATCAGCCTCCTGAGCCTCTCCTCCATTTCCTCAAATCGACGCTCCACATCTTCCATCTTCTGCATCAACTGCAAGGCAAGCTCCACCCCTGCCAGATTGACCCTCAGGTCATTCATTAGCGCCTTAACACAGCATAGCTGATCAACATCGTCTTGAGAGTAAAGACGCGTATTGCCCCCCGAACGGCCTGGCCGCACCAGTCCCAACCTCTCGTAGTACCGCAGGGTATGCGCCTCGATACCCACCATCCTGGCAGCAACGCTTATCACATATCGGGGTTCCAGATCTGAAGCCGCGCTCTGCCTTGTTTTGAGCAGCCGGGAGAGAATCTGGTAGGCCTCATCCATATCCTCAGACTCCTGGCGAGCCAATCCACTATCTCCTGGTCCTCGATAAGCTCTCTCTCTAGCCATTTCCTTGCACCTCGAGCTTGTTGCTACAGCATATTATACGACCTGTTAAGAAACATTGTCAACCTTCGGCAAGAAATTTGACAAAGGATGTGAGATTTTATTATAATATCGTCGAGCCTGAGAGTGGGGCTCCAGCGACATAGAGAACATAGAAAAGGAGGTTAACCATGGACATAATCAAGTACCAACCCTTCCCGGAGATGCTGAGCCTGAGGCAGGCCGTTGACAGGCTGTTCGAGGATAGCATCGTTCGTCCTTCCCGCCTATTCAGTGCCTTTGGAGAGGCAACCGTGCCAGCCATAGATGCCTACCAGACTGAAAACGAGGTGGTGGTAAAGGCGGCTGCGCCTGGGCTCAAAGCAGACGACATCAGCATCGACATTGCCCGAGATACCCTGACCATCAAGGGGGAGTGCAAAGCGCAAGAGGAAGTCAAAAAGGAAGACTACCTGTGCAGGGAGATGCGCTACGGCAGCTTCTCACGCAGCATCACCCTCCCGTCCGGACTTCAAACGGACAAGGCTGAGGCCACCCTGGAGAACGGTACCCTAACCCTGGCCATACCCAAGGCTGAAGAGACCAAGCCCAAGACAATCAAAGTAGTAGCCAAAGAGAAGAAATGACTACGACGGAGCTCCACTCTCAGGCGTCAGCAATTCGGTGAATCGTTTTAGAATTCTGGCTGTAGCGCCCCAGATGACATGTCCTTCATATTCATAGCAGTAGCCAAAGAAAGTCCGGTCTGCGACAGTGTGGTAATCCAGCCGGAGATTGGCTTCGTCCCTCAACACTGACAGTGGGACAGAGAAGATCTGCTCGATTTCCTTCTTATTCACCTGGAAAGGGTAAGGGCAAGGTACAAACCCCACAAAAGGTGAGATGACATAGCCCGTGGTGACAACTGCATCGTCATCAAGTTCACCTACGACCTCCACGTCCTGAACTCTTAACCCTATCTCCTCTTCAGCCTCCCTGAGCGCAGTCTGGAGAAGGCCAGCATCACCTGCCTGGCTAGTCCCCCCGGGAAAACAGACCTGGCCCTTGTGCGAACCCACCTCGCGGCTCCTCTCGGCAAGCAAGACGTGGCATTCTTCCCCTTCGTCAATGAACAGAGGAATGAGCACCGCCGAGGGGGTCAGGCTTTCGTCAGTGATTCTCCTCTTCTTGTAGTTGCGCAGGGCCTCTGCGATCTTCTGTTTCACCGCGAGGCGATTATATCACCTCGCCGAAGCTCAGGCATTTGAACGGTTATGAGAAAGCCCTACGAACGAGATTTGCCAAGGCGGTAGCTGGAGGTCTATACTGGTTGGTTTGAGGCTTGATCAGATGGCAGTAAAACGAGACTACTATGAAGTGCTGGGATTACCTCGACACGCGAGTGAAGAGGAAATCAAGAGAGCATTTCGCAAGCTGGCTTTCCAGTATCATCCCGACCGCAACAGGAATCCAGAGGCGGAAGACAAATTCAAAGAACTAAACGAAGCCTACCAGGTGCTTTCCGACCCCGAGAAGAAGCTCAGCTACGACCGCTATGGTCGGATAGCCGAGGGGCAAGGAGGCTTTGCCGATTTCGGCTTTGGTGGTCTGGGAGAGATCTTCGAATCCTTTTTTGGTGGGAGTCCGTTTGCCAGGACTGCTCAACGCGCTCCACAGAAAGGGGACAGCCTGAGGACTCACATAACCCTTTCTTTCGAGGAAGCTGTGTTCGGCTGCCAGAAAGAAATTGAAGTTCAACGCATCGAGAACTGCCCCGTTTGCCACGGAATAGGCTGCGAGCAGGGCACAAATCCCCAGACCTGCCCTGAGTGCCGCGGCACAGGACAGGTGAGAAAGGTTCAGCAGAGCATCTTTGGCCGTTTCAGCCACGTTACCACCTGCCCTCGCTGCGAAGGTGCCGGCACGGTGATAGCCCGGCCTTGCCCTGAATGTCGCGGAAGGGGAAGGACAAGGGCAAAGCGCAACCTGACGGCGGACATCCCTGCCGGCGTGGATGACGGATATCGATTGCGCCTCGATAATGAGGGTAGTGTCGGCATGTACGGAGGCGCGCCTGGGGACCTTTACCTTGACCTTTCAGTCAAGCCACACAAGCTGTTCCGCAGAGACGGACTGGATATCCTCTACGACCTGCCTCTCAATTTTGCCCAGGCCGCAGTGGGCGATGAGATAGAGGTACCAACCCTGATTGGAAAGACCAGCCTCCAGATCCCGCCGGGTACCCAGAACGGGAAGCTGTTCCATCTCAAGGGCAAGGGGGTGCCGGAGCTAGAGGGCAGAAAGAAAGGAGATCAGCTCATTAGAGCCGTGGTAGTCACGCCACAGCACCTGGATGGGAAGCAACGACGCCTCTTCGAAGAGCTGGCCAGGACCCTGCCTCAGGAGAAACTGCCTTAGGACACGTTTTCGCCGCAGTGAGCCGAACTCTGAGCACGCAGCCCAGTGAGACACAGCAACAGGTGCCGCTGAACCTTGCTGGACGTCTGGAGTATGCTGGCGCGTCCGGGAGGCTTGCTACGGTACCTCTATCAGTTCACGGAAATCAGCCAATGTGCGGGGCACAGGCAAATTCTCGAAGAGAACTCGGTAGATGAGATCCGCAATGGGTGCCTTCAGGTTAGACCTCTGGGCTAGCTGGTGGACTGCCATGGTGGTGCCAACCCCCTCGGCAACCTGGGACATGGAAGCGCTGACCTCCTCCAGAGACCTACCTTTGGCCACTTCATAGCCAAGGTAGTGGTTGCGGCTCAGGTTGCCCGCACAGGTAGCCGTCAGGTCACCCATGCCTGCCAGGCCATAGAAGGTGCTGGCCCTAGCCCCCAGGACTACGCCCAGCGAAACAACCTCAGCCCAGCTCCAAGTTACGAAGGCAGCCTTGGCATTCTCCCCCAGACCAAGCCCATCCATCATTCCCGCGCCCAAGGCAACAATATTCTTTAGAGCTCCAGCCAGCTCCACGCCGATAACATCATCCGTGGCAGACAGTAGAAACCTTGGGGATCTCATCAACTCTCGTGCTCTCTCGGCAACGGCTATCCGCTCGGCAGCAACTACCGAAGCAGCAGTCAGGCCCTGAGAGATCTCAGCAGCCAGATTGGGGCCCGA
>DAOVBS010000055.1 GCA_030670425.1 Chloroflexota bacterium
CGGACTGCCACGGGAGTAGGTTTCTCCTTGATTCTGGGGATGGCTGTCTCCAGAGTGTCCGTGCTTATGGGGTAGAGCAAGGGCTGCCTATCAGCGCATAGGTCGCGGGCTGAGAACAACGCATCCATGTCTTCTGAGATGAGCACCATGCCGAGATCGGTGGTCTCGCAGGCCTTCTGGACCAAGCCGAGGAACTTGCCCTTGTCCCCCGACTCGAAACGCAGCGCCAGGAGGTCTGCCTTCAAGGTGACGCCAACCCAGGGGAACTGCAAGTCCTGAATCTTGGCAATCTTCGCGGCGGCCTCCGCCGCGCTTTCCTTATCCGAGATCAGAAGGGCGATGCCCGGCGGATGAACAAATGTCTTTTCGTGCCTGTACATCACCTCTTCGTCTCCGATCTGAACCATGTTCTCTCCGGAGCCTATGGCGATGGGCCTTATGGGCGGCGCCAGCAGGTCTACTAACTGAGCCTTCACCTCTTCAGAGAGATAGGGGCATTTGTCCACAGTAGCTCCGCCCGACGCCAGCTTCATGGCAAAGGCAAAGCAGGTGGGGAAACCACATTCCTTACATGGTCTCTTTCCGGGCAGCATCTTCACGATAACGGATCCCGATACTGGCATTGCAGACCTCCTGTAAGTCTCAGCTATTCCGAAATTGCCGCTCCGCGGGAGCTAGGTATGAGTGCCTGGCATAACTAGCCGGGAAGCTCCACCTCGCCTGTCATCCAGGGGTGCCCCACCTTCTCCAGAAATTGCAGCAACTCGTCTGTGTCCTTGACATCCTCCTCAGTGGCAATCTTGTCGTACACCCCATCTGCCTGGAAGGCTTCCTTGTACCGCTCCTTGATGTCCTTTGGCACCCAGACTATCCTCTTTCTCCCTCCGTCGGCCTGAATGAACTTGGGAGACCTTAATTGCTCCAGACCGGTGCCCAGCCTGCCTTCTACCTGTTTCCCACCGGAGGTCTCTCCGGCCATATGGGAGAAGGTATCTCCCACGACAGTGTTGCCTTTGAACTCCCGATGTACCACTCCGAAGCCGTCTACCTCGGGGATGTAGAAGACAATAGCTTCGAAACAGCCGCAGGAGGTGTGGGGGTGCTCGAAAGCGCTGTAGAGGTAGACTCTATCGTAGGTTCCCAGGGAGCGTTCGGCTTCCACCTTGTTTGCGCCGGTGTACTCGCCCTTCACAGGGTCTATCAGATCTCCTTTGGGTATGGAGAATATGGGTCCATCGGGGTCAATCTTGGCGGCAGCTCTGCCGTCAAACCAGTTTATGGCTCCGCAATTGGCAATTCTGTCGGGAGTGATGATGGAAATATGGGTGGGAGCGAAGCTCTGGCAGAGGACGCAGCCGTAGAAGGTATCGACATCTTCATCGCGTAACGTTCGTGCCCTCTCGTCCCTGGCGGCATAGACCTCCAGAGCATGGGGCAGAAGCTCCTTCACCTTCTCTGGATCGGTGATGATGGTGGTCTGGATTTTCTCGATGATAGACATCTCTGAGGTGTAGAGCAAGTTGTAGATCTCCCCCAGTTCTTTCAGGGAATTGAAGCCCTTCTTGGCGCAGTCCTTGTTGATCCTCAGCCAGGTATCCTGTCTCTGGTTCATGTGATACCAGCCTTCGGTCATGTTGGTGAACATGTGGATTCTGCGTTCGATGATTGCTTCAGCATCCTTGTCCAGCTCTGCCCCAGCAACATCAATTAGTATAGCTATGGGGTAGCTCCCGGTCCCCTTGTCGTCAGCGTAGGGTTCGAGGTCGCTTATGTCGGGACCGATGACCTCCACTTTCTCATGTTCTATTTCCTCAGGGCTCTTGACGGTTGCCAGTTCGAACTTGCATTTTACTTTCGGTCCACCGAACTCTAAGAAGAGGTCTTCTTTCCTGACGACCTCGCCTTCGTATTGAGGGCCAATGTCTACGTGAAACTCCATTGCTTATGCTCCTTTCCTTAGATTGTCTATCAGGCTTTCCAGGAATTCCTGCCACTGCGTATCCTTCTTGAAATTGGGGAGGGAGTAGTTGGCATTGGGGAAGTAGTACTTGCACAATGTCATTGTCTTCAAGTGAGGAGCGTAGTGCTTTAGGGCGGAGAGACTTTGATTTCCGAGGTCGCTCCTTATGCCGAAGAGTATCACCAGGTCATGGTTCCCCTCTTTCCTTACGCCATTCCAGCTGACGTCCTTGAGAGCGTTGGCTATCTCCACTGCATCGTAAGAGCTGTCCGGCTTCACACCCAGTTCTTCCATCTTTCCCTTGACAGTCTCCGTGGCGCATATCGGGATTTTCATAGGCCCGGCGATGTCCAGGGCATACTGCAGAAGGAGTTTGCCGTCAGGAGACGACCCAAGCAGCAGAGGGCCGAGCACCAAGAGTGGTCTTTTGGCCTTGCGAATCAAGTTAGCGTATTCCGCGGCGTTTTCTACCAGCCTGGCAGATTTCAGCCCGCACAGGACATTTACTCGGTGGAATGGGATTACTGCGCTCATTCTTCCCTCCTTTTGATTGATTGCTCTCAGTGTATCACTGCATCTACAGAGACCTTGCTGGGATAGGTACCGATCAAGGTGGGGAGCCCTACAGGCTCCTTGGGCTGCCAGCCGATCTCCTGTAGATATGCCCGCACCTCTTTCTTGTACACCAGGGGGATGTCGGGATCCCTTCGGACGAAGAGATGGATATCCTCAGGAAGGCCCTTGGCTATGTACTTCTTGTAGAGCGAGACATAGTGGTTCAGCTTGATTGCTCTTCCCTGCGGGGTATCGTTCTTCCTGATGCAAAGCTTGGCTATCATCACCATGGCCTTCTCCTTGGTCTCGGCCACGTAGGCCAGGTGCTCGGGGGAAGGCTCTCCAGTGTCCACGATCTCCCTCTTTCGGGCATCCATGACACTCCAGTCATCCTCCTCCTTCCGGGAGAGGAACAGTCTCCTGTACTTGGATGAGTGCGGGCCCAGCACCACGGGGACGCCCAATCTGTTGAACCCCGTACCGATGGAAGCTGCCTTCTGGGACATAGCGCCCCAGGCGACGCCGCAGGCTCCCACCCGGTTGAGAACATAGTCGGCCAGGACTTCGTAGTTTGCCCTCAAGGGGAGTCCGGCGAAGATGCTGGCTATCTTAATGGCTGCGCCGGAGATGTGGGCATTGGAGACACAAGAGCCGATGTTGACCACTCCGCCGCCGACGAAATCAGGCGGGTATTTCTCGTACACAGTCAATCCGTCGGCGTCCTTCTTCATTCCGGCAACCATAGCGGCGCAGCCGGTGAGAACCACGATGTACTTTCTCTTGGCGAACTCTTCCACCATGTCGGCGGTGTCATCTATGTCGGGATAGTTGGAGCAGCCCACCAGGGCAATGACGCCGGGGATCGTGCCCAGGGTTATAGGTGCCCCAACGTTCCTTATCTCCGTATCCATAACCGGCCCACGCCCAGCTCTGGCCTTCCAGGTGTCCATGCTTGCTCCTACCTGCATTATCTTGAAGATGGGAACGTGGTTGGGACATTCCTGCTCGCATTTTCCGCAGCCAATGCACAGGTTGAACTGCTTCTTTATGAGGTCGAAGTTGCCCTTGGCCACCTCGGTTATACCATCGCCGATGGAGAAGAGGTTAGGACAGACCTGCTCACAAATGCCGCAATTGGTGCATTTCTTGGCCAATTCCATGGCTTCGTCGTGAGTCACCCACTCTTTTCTTCGCTGGGGAGCCATTTTCATAGCAACCCTGACGGCTACCTCGGCTGCCTTGGGGGAGTCAAGTATGGCGAAGTGCTCCTTGTTGCCCACCATTCGCTTGACGATCTCATCCGTGTCCATGTCGGTGGCATCTTCCAGCCCATACATCGCCTTGTCCAGGCAGGCAATGACCAATGAGCCGACCTTCGATGCCTCCTCGGGGGTGTCGGTTCTAATACATTGTTCGTCGGTCATTATGACATCGGCGATGCCTGCCCTGATGAAGAAGAGCTGACGGGAAAGAGGGCCCACGATCTTGGCCCTGTCCGAGTATCTGGTTGTCTCCAGGGCGGTGCAGCATACGCCGCATACCTCGACCTTATCTTCGAGGTTGTTCTCTCGCAGGTAATCGATTACCACCGTGGAAGTGGCCGGGTTGTGGCCTGAGACCAGAATGACCGGCTTGGTCTTGTCTATGGCGCCCCACCCCATTTCCACCAACGGCACGTCGGCGACAGAGGTGGGATAACCGAAGCCAACGATCTGAGCCAGGTCAGCCACCTCCATTCCTACGTGGTCCAGCATACTGGCATGCAGCGCTTTCGATTCGTAGTCCAGGTAGCTTCCTTCCTGTCCGGTGTGGGTAGAGTCAAGCAGATGGGTGATCTCTTTGTAGACGTATTCGATAGCTGTCTTCAGATCCGCCAGGGTCTCAGGTTTGAGTCCCATGACCGTCCGTATGTTTGGGGCCTCGATTTCGATGAACGGGCCCAAGTCTATCTTCTTGTCCGGGCCGTGCCTCTCCGTGAGGAATTCCAGAATATGCCCTGCGTGGGCAGCGTGAGCAGAGCATCCCATCAAACAGGCCAGAAGTATTAGTCTTCCCTGTTGAGCTGACAGGTCAATGCCGCAGGCTCCCCTCTTGCCGCCCGTGAGGTCGCACTTGCCGTAGGTACAGAGAGCGCATACATCGCAGAACGGGGC
>DAOVBS010000081.1 GCA_030670425.1 Chloroflexota bacterium
CATCCCCGGAACCAGAGACCTGGGCAGGCTGATTATCGCCAAGTCTACCTTTTCGGGTAGTTCTCCAACCTTAGAGTAAGTCTTGACTCCCAGAATCTCGTTCGCGTTGGGATTCACGGGATAGATTCGCCCCTGGTAACCATAGCCAAGCAAGTTCTCCAACACGTTGTATGCTCCCTCTCCAGTACGCCGCGACGCTCCAACAATGGCAACTGACTGAGGTTCCAGGAATTGCTTCACTTGCTCCACGATACCCATAAGTCCACCACTCGCCTCCTTTCGGCTCAAACACCCAAATATAGACCATGCCTCAACACAGTGTCAAAGACCTCGCGCGCCCTTCTTCCACTGTCTTACCAACGGTCCAACAGTCTGATAGACTATTGGCCGTGCTACTTGAGGAATTCCGCCCCATCTTCTATCCGAAATCCATTGCCGTCGTCGATGCCTCAGCTAACGAGAGAAAGGCGGGCTCTAAGTGGGTCAGGGGATTGGTTGCTGCCGGATTCGAGGGGCGGGTCTATCCAGTTAGCTCTGGTAGGGGCACTGTCTCAGGACTGGAGATTTTCCCCAACCTGCGAGCAGTTCATGGTGAAGTTGACTATGTAATCGCTTCTGTCCCCAAACAATCTGTACTGGCACTGCTCGACGATTGTGTCGTCAAGAAGGTGAAGGCAATCCAGTTCTTCACCGCCGGGTTCAGCGAAATAGGCACGACGGACGGGCGAGAGATGGAAGCGCAAATGGTAGAGAAGGCCAGGCAGAGTGGCATGCGCATCATCGGCCCCAACTGCATCGGCGTGTACTGCCCGGAAAACCGGATACCCCTCGGTCCATCCCCCCTGGGGAAGCTTGGCACAAGCGGTTCTGTAGGCTTTATCTCACAAAGTGGTGGCATCGCTGCTAAACTGGCGGAGATCGGGATAGCTCGCCACATCAACTTCAGCAAGATCGTCAGCTTTGGCAACGGCATTGACTTGGACGCCAGTGACTTCCTCCAGTATCTGGCGGCCGACACGAAAACCTCGGTCATTGGCGCGTACCTCGAAGGCACAAGAAACGGTCGTCGCCTGTTCCAGACCATTAAGGAAGTGGCCAAGGCCAAGCCCGTAGTCGTCTGGAAGGGGGGGAGAACCGAGGTTGGCGCCCAGGCAGCTACGTCTCACACTGGCTCGCTAGCCAGTTCGGCGGCCGTTTGGGTTGCAATGCTGAAACAGGCTGGCGCAACAGAGGTGCATGGTCTGGAGGAACTGAGCGATGCCCTACTTATCTTCCAGGACCTTGGGCGCTGGAAAGGGCACAACGTGGCCATCGTCGGAGGATTGGCTGATGGCGGCGGCGGCATTTCCGTATCTGCCAGCGACAGTTGTACTGAGACCGGGCTTGATTTGCCGCCTCTTTCCCAGCGGACAAGGGAAGCGCTAACAAGGCTCCTCGGAGAAGTGGGCAGCATTCTTCGCAACCCCGTTGACGTAAGCCAAGCACCGAATCGTGACCCCATGGCTTTGTCCCAAGCCATAGAACTGGTGATAGAAGACCCCGTCATTGAAGCCATGATAGTCCAGGAAGACCTGGATACCTTTCTGTCGTATTCCTCCTCGGCCGAACTGGAGAGGATAAACGACTTCTTCGTGCGCCTGGGAGGCGCGCACAGCAAACCCCTGATAATTGTGTTGCCGCCCGGATCTGCCGAGGCAGAACGCCTCAGCCTGGAACAAAGACTTCTGAAGGCTTCCATACCTACCTTCCCTACCATGGAGCGCGCCGCCAGGGCTATCGCCGCAATCAGCAAGTACAACAGCCACAGGTGAGCAGTCCCTGACAGCGGCCTTTACAACGAGTGCTACTTCAAGCTATAATCACGCTCAATGCCTTTTCCCAGACCAGTCATCGTCATCCTAGACAAGGTTTCTCAATTGCTAGACCGAAAAGGATATCAGGGCTACATTGTTGGCGGCTTCATCCGTGATTGGCTCCTTGGCAAGCAGACCGGCGATGTCGACATAGCTGTTGACCAAGACGCCATGAGCGTAGCCCGGGAGGCAGCCCAGGTCCTGCAGGGCAGACCTGTTCTGCTCGATGACACCAACTCGATAGCCAGGGTTGTAGTATGCGAGCAAGAGCAGAGGGCTTCACTACAACGTCAAGGGACTGGCTGGGCAGAGTGGCACCTCGACTTTGCCTCCTTCTCCCACAGTATTGAATCTGACCTGTCGCGCCGCGATTTCACCATAGACGCCATGGCTGTCGAACTGAGCCAGTTTGCCGCCGCAGCCGCAGCAGAAACAGATGAGAAGCGAATTCCAGTAAAGCTCATTGATCCGTTCGCCGGAGAAGAAGATCTAAGAAACGGCATACTGCGGGTGGTAAGCGAAGGAGTGTTTGATGCTGACCCCGCTCGACTACTGCGCGGGATAAGGCTGGCGGCTGAACTTGACTTCAGCGTGGAGCCAACAACAGAAGAGCTAATCCGCCGCTATTCCCAATCCGTCGTCAGAACTCCAGGCGAGAGAATCAGAGATGAACTGCTTCGGCTGCTCAACGTGCCCCGAAGCGCTCGTTACCTCAGTTATCTGGGCGAACTCAACGTGCTTCCAGCCCTGATTCCAGAACTCGCCGAAGGCAAGGGGGTGGCGCAACCGACTGTCCATTTCTGGGACGTCTTCGATCATTCGCTTCAGACAGTGGCTGCGCTGGAATTCCTGCTCGGGGAAGGCAACTGGGAATACGGCAGCCGGGACCTCCTCGCCGATGTACCGTGGTCGGCTTCCACACATCAGCACCTCTCGCAGGAGGTTTCCAAAGGCAGCAATCGCAAAACCTTGCTCAAACTTGGAGGACTGCTGCACGACATTGCCAAACCGAGGACGAAAACCATCGATGATTCCGGCAGAGCAAGGTTCCTGGGACACGCCAAAGAAGGAGCAACCATGGCGGAGGCCATCATGAGTCGGCTAAGGTTTAGCCGTCAGGAGACGAGTGTGGTAGGAAGCCTCGTCTATCACCACCTCCGCCCCACACAGATGGCAAACGATGGTTTGCCTACCCAACGGGCCATATATCGCTACTTCCGAGATACTGGAGATGCTGGCACTGACATTCTAATTCTGGCCATGGCTGACCATCTGGCAACCCGTGGCCCCCTGGTGAAGATGGAGGAATGGCGAGAGCATTGCCAGCTAACAAGCTACATACTGACAAAGCACGAAGAACAGCAGGCCAGGATACTGCCCCTGAAGCTGCTTGACGGGCACGACTTGATGGATATCTTCGGCTTGCCCCCGGGGCCCATCATCGGCAGGGTTCTGGCTGTGGTGTCCGAGGCTCAAGCCAGTGGCGAATTAACCAGTAAGGATGAAGCTCTGGCTCTGGCGCGCAATGAGTTAGACAGACAACAAGAGGCTATCGGTACCGTCAATTGAAGAAATTGAAGAAGAGGAATATCTGCTTACTTGTCTTCATCCTTGGCCTGTCTGGTTTCGCTCTATGGTCAATTGTACCTTTCAACGCCAAGTTGCTTGGCCCCGACGGGCTGACTCTTGGCCTCGACCTCAAGGGCGG